>JAPHSB010000210.1 GCA_026193295.1 Lysobacterales bacterium | reverse complement strand
TCGGGTCGGACCAACCCAACGTGCTGTTATTTAGGCTGTTCTAATTCGTTTCGGCAATACTCTTGAGCTTAAACGACCCATTTCGGCGCCCAAATCAGGCATTTAGAAACTTGGTCATCTTCCAGGCCTCACTTAGAAGTCCCGTTTATGGCCCATAAACAGCGCTTTAAGCGCTATAGCCTGGCCACATATTCGTGAAAAGACCTGTGTATCAACCAGATAGGCAGGTCCGACCCCATCCAGGCCTAAAAAGGCTGCCGGCAAAGGGCTATTTCCGGGCCTCCGGGGGAGGCCCGTCGGGGTGCTTGATGCAGCCGGTCTTTTGCACCGTCCAGCTGCTGTTGCCAATTTTCCATTCCTCATCGACTTTGACCAGGTCGATCGCGTCCGTGCCACAATGGGAAAACACCCCGTCGATGTAGAAATCATAGGGCGCCCAGAAGACGGCGATGTGGTCCGTGATGAGCACGGTCGGGTCCCAATAGCGTTCCGTGAGTTTTTCCGACCCCCAGTTGGCCGGGTCCAGGTCGTAGGTTTGCGGCCTGGCGCGTAACAGCCAGTGGCCATCGTCCTGTTCGCGGACGGAGTAGGTCATGGCGTCGTGCAGCGTAATTTTCGCCATCAGCGCGGCGCTGCTGGTGTTTATCGCCTCGAAGAACGAGCCTACGACCTGCATGACAGCGTCGTGTTCCGGGTGCTTTTCGTCGGCGAGCGCTTGTTGCGCAAACAATAATAAACCCAAAAATCCGGTCAGTTTGATTGTGCGCATTGCTCTTCTCCTTTGTCCGTTGTCGTGAAACCCGGTCTTGAATGGAACAGGGTCAGAGTCGCGACTCTGGCCCTTCATTCGAGCCTGATGTCGTGATGCTGCCATGTTTCGGTTGAGTAGAGAGTTGCCGCCTTGCTCGAAGTAATCAGCAGTTGTTGTGAATTCGGGCTGAATTTGGCTATGCAATGATATTCACCCCTCGGGTTGAGCGTTTTTACCAGTTCACCCGACTCCACGTCAAAAATACGGATCACCTCCCTGGTGATTCCGGGGTATATGTCCGCCAACCATTTGCCATCGGGGCTGACCGAAGTGCTCCGGCCGCACCAGGGCTGCGGTGATGCTTGTACTGGCGATGTGGCTACTGAGTAGGCAGCTTGAGGCAGGTAGAAAAGGCTGCTGTCACAGGCGCCGAAAGTGCAGGCTACCAGGCCGACTGCAAAGAGCGAGCCCACCGCCAACGTCCCGGCTACCCGCGCCGCGACCTGCCCGGTGACCTGCCCCTGCAGGTTTGGATCCTCCAACTCCAGCGCCTCTTCTTCCCGCAGGAAAGTCCACACTGCAATGTCTGCTCCGCTGACCAGCAATTTGTTCTCGCCGAAGAGTTCGAGGTTATCCACAACGCCAGTGGTCGGAAGTTCGCCAACCGGTTCGTCGGTATCGACCTTTCTCACCAGCACACCGTGCTCATCGCCGGTGGCGGCAAGGTACTCGCCGTTGCGACTGAACAGCAGGTCTGCCGGCACCCCCTCAAAACCCACGAGACTTCGGGACGCGCCAAAGCCATCGGAGCCAACGCGCACCAGGGTCACGGGCTCCATGGTCGATCCCGAGGAGTAGGCGAGCGTTTGGGTCGCTCCGGACCAGGCGATCGCCCGTGGGCTTTGCAGACTGTTGCGCAGCCTGAAGCGATCCGTGACCGATCGCTCTTGCATGTCCCACAAATAGATCGCGCCAACAGCGCCAATCAGCAGTCGATGGTCATCAATGAAGAGAAGACTTTTCCTACCGCCGAACCTCGCTGCCTTCTGGTAACTGATTCGGGCTAGCGTTTGTCGTGTCGCCGCGTCGGCCACCCAAATCATCTCCCTGGTGCCGATTGCGACCAGGTTTCCGTCAGCAGTAAAGGCGGCGCCGCTGGAGCCAGGAACTTGAGCGCGACTGATTTCGAGGGTGATTCTATCCGCCTCGACCTGCTCCTCGGTCTTGAACATGTTTGAGCAGGCTGTCAGCAGGGCAAGGGCAACCAGTGTCCCGCCAAACACACGCAGTAAGACTCCTGGCATCATTCTGACCCCATCGCTTATTTCGGCATCAGCGACAGCGTGGCGATGGGCGACACCTTGCCGGGCGAGAGCTCGATCCGTTCCCCGCCAATCCAGTCGTCCGTGAGGTTGTTGTAGTAGGGTGACTTGAAGTGCCCGGAAGGCCCGCCTCCGGTCATGAAGAGGGACCCGTCCAGGTTGGACAAGTCATAGATCGCCTGGTAGCTCGAGATGAACACCGACTGGGAAAACACCGGCGCCCCAAGCTGGTTGGCGGCGTTCGTGAAGTTGGATTCCGGGCCGCCGGGAAGGGGCGTGTAGCGGGAAAACATCCCGTCCAGGATCGGCAGCCCCGCAAAGCCCAGGTGGGGCAACTGGAATCGAGCCACCTCGCCCCACTTCCAGCCCTGCGGATCCGGGCCGAACGCATCTTCCAGGGCCAGGCGCGTATCGGTCAGGGACGCGCGGAGCGCCTCGCTGCAGCCCTCCACTGCAACCGTTCCCAGGTCGTCGCACCATTCCGGGTGCTCGCCACGCAACGCGCGAAGCAGCGGCGAGTAGAGTCCGTCTCTCCATGCGGGCGGCGTGGCGCCCATGTCATCCGCCACGATACGCCGGCTCAGCATCTCGACCCAGGTCAGCCAGGCCACAGGCGCCGGCGCATCGAGGGTAAAGCGATAGTCCCAGTCCCGCAGCAGCTCCACCAGGCGGGCGTCGTCGGCATCGGCGGGCTGCACTTGCAGCAGCAACGGGACCAGCTCCCGCGCCACCGGCGACAGCGAATCCATTTGCATGGCGCGAAACGAATCCACATCGTGGATTTTGCGCTGGTCCAGCAGTTCGTGGATTCGCCACGCCCGGTACGGCACCGCCCAATTGTCCGTGAGATAGTGGGGAAACTCATCCCCGATGATCCGCTGGTTGGCTGTGACAATGCGCCCGCCGGGCGGATCGACCACCCGGGGATTCTCCGCGTACGGGAGATAGGTCCTCGCGTTGTCATCCGCAGGACCCAGGCCCACTGTTCGGGCGTGTCCCTCTGGCCGCAGCGGAATGCGGCCCGCCGCCACGTAACCAATAGTGCCGTTGCTGTCCGCCAGGGACAGGTTGACGGGCGGGCTGGTGAACGCTTCCAGTGCCTGCAGCCCCTCATCCACGGTCCGCGCCCGGTTGAGCCTCAGAAGAGCCGCGGGAGTGGTACTGACTTGGTCTGCCGCCACGTCCCGGATCTCCAGCGCCAGGCCCTCCCGCTCGAGCAGCCCGAAGGTGCCCAGGTTTCGGGGTGTGCTCACGCCCTGCCGGGTGGAGCGAATGGTCTCGACCTGGTCCTCGCCAAAGCGGACCTGGATTTGTTCGACGCGGAGATCGAAGTCCTGCCAGGGTTCGTGCGGACCCCGGCGATAGCGGTCGGGATTTTCCGGGTGGACTTCCACGTAGGCGTAGTCCCGCACATCGATTACTGCGGCGGTAATGGCCCAGGCCAGGCTGTCGTTGTGTCCGACGATGATGCCGGGATGACCGGGAACGCTACCGCCGGCGACCGTTCGACCGTCGACCGTGTGGTGCTGCAGTTGCCAGAATCCGGGCGTGGTCTGGGGCAGCTGCGGGTCGTTGGCCATGAGGGGCTTGCCGCTGGCTGTGTGATCGCCGGACAATGTCCAGCTGTTGGAGAAGGCGCGGTCCTTGAACGGGGCGGTTGGCTGAAACGCCAGCTCGTTTCCGGCCGGAGCGATGATGGGAGGCGCCATCATCTCGTTCTCATCGAACATCTCGGCGGCGGAGGGCGGCGAGTCGGTGTTGCCGATGATGGCAAGGAGACCTTCACGACCCGCGCCCGCCAGCATTCTGTGAACCTGGTAGATTGCGAGGAAGGCGTCCGAAGCTTTCCAGCGCTCGGGCTGTATGTGCAGAATTACCATCTCCGGCGGCCGCCGGAATGCGGGGCTGTCCAGCCAGGCGTTCACACCCGCCGCGTAGGCCTCCAGCAGGCCGCGGTCGTCGTCGTCCAGGGCCTCGAACGAGCTTTGCGCCAAATGCGACCAACCGTACATGCGGGCCACCCGGTCCGACAGTAGCCCCATACCCCCCAACCACTCGGCCAGCCTGCCCTCCGCGGTCTGCCGGGACAGTGCCATCTGCCAGAAGCGGTCCTGGGCGTGCACGAAGCCCTGGGCGAAGTACAGGTCGCGCTCGGAGTCGGCCCGGATGAAGGGGATCCCGTCCTGGTCGCGGACGATCTCCGCCGCGCCGTCCAGGCCGGCCACCTCGACAGTCCCGTCCCACTGCGGGAGCCCGCCACCTGCCCTGAAGAGCGTGATCGCGACGTACACGACGACGATGGAGATTATTGCCAGTAGACCGACTACCGACCTGACCAGGAATCGCTTCATCGTGCGCTCCTTCTAGGGCTTTGATGAGACCAGAGCATACGCGATTTTCGAGCAATCGTTGCCGCACAGCAGCGGCCCGGCGTGGGGCGCGGTGAGGATGTGGCTCTCCCGCGTGGCGCGTGCGGCCGAGGTTCGTCCCTACAGCAATTGCAGGAACTGACCGACAGACTGGCGAAGAGCATCCCGTTACAACGGGCTAATGAGTCCTACGGTATTCAGGATGGGTGGCCTTCGGTTTTTCTTTTTTTCCCGAGAGGAACAAAGACCGCATGTTCATGTAGTTTCAAGCGATGGCGAAGCCAAGTTCTGGCTGCAGCCTGCAATCAGGCTGGCAAAGAACTATCATTATTCGAGAAAGCAGCTGCGCGACATCGCGCCAATCATCGAGGAACGCGAAGTTGAGCTCATCAGGGCCTGGAAAAAGCACTTCGGAAGTTGAGGTCACCAATATCTCGGCTCATGGCCTCTGGCTGCTCGTACGCGAGCGGGAGCTGTTCCTTTCCTACGAGGATTTTCCGTGGTTCCGGGATCAGCCGGTGAAGGCGATTCTGCGGGTTGAGGAACCGACTCCCGGGCACTTCTTCTGGCCCGATATCGACGTCGACCTGACCGAAGAAATCATCGAGCACCCCGAGCGCTTTCCGTTGACGGCACAGAGCGGGTAGGTCGCTCGCGTTCGCCTAGTCGTTAATGAGGCGCAGCAACGGGTCGGTGTCTCCCTGTCCCCAGTGGCCGGCCAGCTCGATCGACGCGCCCAGCACCGGCAAGAACAGGAGCAACACCCCGAGTGCCTTCAACGCTGACTTGCCCCAGCCCTCCGCGTAACAGGTCCGCACGGAAGCCACCAGGTACCACAGCACGTAGGCCAGGATCACGAACTGCACCCCCAGCAGCAACAGGTACCGATTGGATAATTCCTCGATCGCCATCATCACTCCGATGGCGACGAACATCGCGCTGAACAGATAGGCCGAGTAGACGAGATGCTCGAGGTAGAAAAACCGGCGGTAGAAGAGCTTCAGCAGCAAAGCGTAGATCGGCAGCAGCAGGAACATGCCGCGGGAGTAGAGATCCACCGCAAAGTGGTGCTCCGGAAGCTCCTCCGGGGTGGGCGGCACGATCACGGGCAGCACGAAGAAGAACAACAGGCTGATCAGCAGGTACATGCGCACCGGCGAGGTGTGGGCCACGCGCCGTCCGTCATTGTAGTCGAGTGGCAGCCGTCCCGGCTGCGTCAGTAACAGGCGCAGCGACTGCAGCATCCGCCCGTCGAAGTCGAACAGTTCGTCCAGAACCTCCCGCAGCGCTTGCAGCCAAGGCCGCCTGAGGATACGGGTGGACTGGCCGCAGGCGGGGCAGTAGCGGGCCCGCTCGGTCAGCGCCTGCCCGCAGTTGAGGCAATCAGCCATCGGCCTTTCCCCTGGTTCTCACTGCGGGTCTTTCCCCTGGCCCTCTTCGTCCTCCTCCATCTGGACCTGCTTGGCCTCATCGGCCAGCCGGATGTTGCGCTCCAGCGTCGGGTCGGGGGCGAACAGGGACAACAGCGCACCGGCGGTGAGCGCACCCTTGCTGCGGCGGCGTGCCCACTTGACCAGGCCGATCATCAGCAGGATGGCGGCCACCAGGCCGAGGGCCAGCAGCAGTGAAGCGAAGAACGATTGCATTCCCAAACAGATGGGGGTAGCACGCGGCCGCGAAAAGGTCGGGGTATTAAATCGCCCATCAAATCGTCAGGGACCGGGCTTATCTGCCATGGGTAGACGACGCGGGTTTTCGTGGGAGGGCTGCAACGGACGGGATCAGAGTAGCTGCCCTGTCCCTTTACTCTGACCCCGTCGTTATTGCCTCGCAAATCTTCACTGTTTCTTCAAATTTCCAACGCATTCGAGGCCGACAATGGTAATTGTCGGGAACCACCGACACCTCGTTCGAGGTCACGCACGATCAAGGAGCCAACCATGAGGCAACAGGGCAGAAAATTCGTCTACCTGCTCGCGCTGGCGCTGGTGTTCGCAGCTTCGGCAGCGGATGCACGGCAGCAGCAGGGCAACCAGGGCCAGGCCCGCGCGCAGTCGCAGCAGCAGTCGGCCGCGGGCATGCAACAGCAACAAAAGCAGCGGCTGCATCAGCAACAGCAGGACCAGCTGCAACAGCAGATGCGCAGCCGCGACCGAATCCATGCCACTGATCCGGCGGCCCCGGGACAACAGGATCGTCAACAGAACGGCCAGGGAGCAAAGGTGCGCCAGGGCCAGAGCGAATCGGACGGCAACGGCTGACGATCAGGCTGGAGGCTGGGGTCAGAGCAAAGGGACCGAGTCGCTACTCTGACCCTTTGCTCTGACCCCAAATCCCGGCGCGCCTTGCCAGCCGGGTA
This sequence comes from Lysobacterales bacterium, assembly GCA_026193295.1. Lineage (GTDB taxonomy): Bacteria > Pseudomonadota > Gammaproteobacteria > Xanthomonadales > SZUA-36 > CALKKN01. The sequence goes on along the minus strand of JAPHSB010000210.1, from coordinate 2,775 downwards.
AAAATAGTGTAACATGCTGTTTCTTATGTCTTTTTTTCATCCCTGAAACCCCCTGGACAAGGAGAACGCATATTACCGTATCCCAAGGCGATCGTATCCATCACCCTCACCACGGAATTGGCAAGGTTCAATCCATCCGCCGCAGAAGCTTTTCCGGCCCAAACGGCTCCCGATTTGCAGAAATATTTTTCCAGCGCGACCGTGTCACCCTGATGGTGCGCGAGAACAGTCTCGCCGGCACTGTCCGTGCCCCGATCGGCCCCTCCAGGGCCAAAGCGCTAATGGACCACATGCAGGCCTGGCAGGGCAAAGTCAGCAATCAGTGGAAAACACGGGCCAACACGCACCAGGCGATGATGGACGAAGGCGCCCCACGCGCTTATGCCGAGGTGTACAAGAACCTGCGCGTGCGGGAACAGGACGCCGTCTTGAGTGCCGCCGACCGCAAGCACCTGCAGCGCTGCACCGAATTCCTTTCCGAAGAATTGGCCAATGCCCTGGGCATGCCCCGCGGCGAAGCGCTCGAGCAAATGGAGCAGGCCACGCAAATCTGATTCCGAAGGAACAGGTAGAGCCGGGTCGGACCAACCCAGCGGGGTAGAGTCGGGTCAGACCAACCCAACTTGCTGTTATTTAAGTTGTTCTAAATCGTTTTGGGGATACTCTTGAGCTTAAACGGCCCATTTCGGCTGCCAAATCATCCATTTAGAGACTTGGTCATCTGCCAGGCCTCACTTAGAAGTGCCATTTTTGACCCATAACCAGCGCTTTAAGCGCTATAGCCTGGCCACATATTTGTGAAAGGATCTGTGTATCAACCAGATAGGCTGGTCCGACCCCAAATATCTTCCTTGGTTTTTAACCTGACCCAATTACTGTGCCTGGTTTGTTCCACGGCCAATTCACGGTACATTGCGCGGTAATGGATTTCTCGTGGACAGAGCTGCGCCGGCGCAAGGTCGTGCGCGTGGCGGTGGCTTACGTGATCGGCGCCTGGTTGCTGATGCAGGTCGGCGACACGCTGCTCGGCCTGCTCGAGCTGCCCGGCTGGATCGGCAAGGTGCTGGTGGTGGCGCTGGCGGTTGGTTTTCCGGTTGTGCTGGTGCTGTCCTGGATGTTCGACATCACGCCGCGTGGGCTGGAGAAGACCGCGTCTGCCGACGAGGCGGCGCCCGGCACCTTCCGCTATTCCAATCCCGCACCCATCGATGCCGTCGAACTCGACCTGCTGCGCCCGCAGGCCACCCCGCTGATCGGCCGCACGGCGGAAATGGCGCTGCTTAACGGGCGCCTAGAGGAGGCAGCCGCGGGCCATGGCGGCCTGGTGCTTATCGGCGGCGAACCGGGCGCCGGCAAGACGCGCCTGGGCGAGGAGGCGCTGGCGCTGGGGCACGCGCGAGGCATGCTGCCGCTGGCCGGGCACGCCTACGAGGAACACGGCGCGCCATTCGTCACCAGTACCGAGATCCTCGAACAGCTGGTGCGCGCGGTCCCGGCCGACAACCTGCGCAACGTGCTGGGCCCGACCGCGGGCGAGATCGCCCTGCTGCTGCCCGAACTGCGCCGGCGCCTGCCGGATATTCCGCCGGCCCAGGACGTCCCGCCCGAGCAGCAGCAGCGCTACCTGTTCAATGCCTTGCTGGAACTGACCGAGCGGCTGGGCAGCGCGGCGCCGCTGGTGGTGCTGCTGGACGACATGCAGTGGGCCGACGAATCGACCATGCTGCTGCTGGAGCACCTCGCCCCACACCTGCCACGCCTGCCGGTGCTCTACATCGTCACCTACCGCGACGTGGCGGCCGACATGGGTGAGCCCTTCCAGCGGGCGCTGGCCCGGCTGTCGCGGCTTGACAGCGTCAGCCGCATCGCGCTGCGCGACCTCGGCAGGGACGAGGTTGCGAGCCTGCTGGCCAACCTGGGCCGGGCCGACCCGCCCGCCGCGATCGTCGAGGTCATCCACCGCGACACCGAGGGCAATCCCTTCTTCGTGCAGTCGGTCTACCGTCACCTGGATGAGGAAGGCCTGCTGTTTGACGCCGAAGGCTGCTGGCGCACCGACCTCGACGCCGACTCGCTGGCGGTGCCCGAGAGCGTGCGGCTGGTCATCGGCCAGCGCCTCAAGCGGCTGGGCGAGGCGACGCAGGCGATCCTGGGTCAGGCCGCGGTAATGGGCCTGCGCTTCGAGCTCGGCCTGGTCGAGCGGGCCTGCGGCCAGAACGGCGAGGCCGTGCTGACCGCCATCGAGGCCGCCGAAACTGCGGGGCTGGCGTTCCCGGCCTCCGGGCCGCGCTCCGACCGCTATGAGTTCTCGCACGCCCTGGTGCGTCAGACCCTGCTGGACGCACTGTCCGCGCCGCGCCGGCAGCGCCTGCACCTGGCGCTGGCCGACTTTCCCGCCAACCTGGTCGCCGCCTACGCCCCGGAGATGACGATGAACGCAGACACCGTCACCTGCCTGCGCTCGGTGCTGATGAAGCCCGAGCACGAGGACTGGCTCGAGCGGATTACAGCATTGCTCGAAGCGAGCGCAGCACCGTAAAGCCGAGGTAGAAACAGGCGAAACCGCCGACGAGCGTCGTAAACAGGTAGCTGAAGGAGTAGAACAGCTCGTTGCGCTGCAGCATCGTGTGCAATTCCATGACCATCGTGGAAAGCGTCGTGAAGCTGCCGCAGAACCCTACGGCAAACAACAGGCGATACTGGTCGGGAATGATTCCCGCTTCGTTGAACCAGGTCGAATGTGCGATCAACTGGGCAAGCATGCCGAGTATCAGG
>JAPHSB010000260.1 GCA_026193295.1 Lysobacterales bacterium | reverse complement strand
TACGTCACCGGTAAATACCTGCTGGAGCGCACGCTGGCTGACTATGCCAAGCAGCGCGAGGAGCAGGGTGAACCATTCTCACTGCGTGCATTTTTCGATGCGCTCAATGCCACCGACAGCATTCCCATCTCGATGTCGCGCTGGGAGATGACCGGGCAGGATGACGACATCAACTACCTGCTGACCACGGACTGACAGACCGAATCGGCCGGACGGACCGGCGGCACGGACCGGCCCCGGGCCGGTCTCAATGCCGTGCAGTTCGCAGAACGGCTATTCCGTGCCCGAGGCGGGCTTCCTGAACTTCAGCGTCCAGCGATCCGTGTTGCCGGTGACGGTCTTGCGGCCCACTTCGTAGCGCAGCTCGTCGTCCGGGCGGTAGTGCAGGTCGGAGAAATCCACCAGTTCAAAACCGGCGCCCTGGATCTCCTTGATGGCCAGTACCGGGTCGATGCGGCGGCGGTTCTCGGGGTTGTCGGGCTCCATGGGCCGGCGGCTGTGGTCCACCACGGCATAGATTCCACCGGGCTTCAGCGCGTCGTAAACCGCCTTATTCAGAGCCGCGCGGCCTTCCGCGCCGAAGTTATGGTAATTGCGGAAAGTGAACACGATATCGACATCCGTGATACCCAGCCCACCCATCTCCAGGGCATAGGTCCGTGAGCCCTCCGGCCGGTAGATCTTGGCGTCCTCCGCCAGCACACCGACCTTGTCGAAACCGGCTTTGTCGAGCAGGTTTGCCTTGACGGAGCCGGTGCCGAGCGCCACGTAGAACTCCCCGTTCTCAGCCAGCACCGGTGCCAGCAGCTTCGTATACCAGCCGCCTCCGGGCAGTAACTCCACGACTTTCATATCGTCACGCAGACCGAAAAACCCGAGGGTTTCGACCGGCTTGCGATTGGCGTCGCGGTCGATTTCCCCGGTGGTGCGGACATCGGACTGCATGGCGGCCTTGAGCTTCGCCTCCACCGCGTCGAAGTCTTCTGCCAGGGCGGCGTAGCTGCAGCTGGCGAGAAGCAGTGCGAGAAACAATCTGTGCATGGATGGATCCTCCAAAAAATGTGGGGCGTCCCGCGCAGGGGACCAAAAAAATCAGTGTGATGGTAACCGCTCATACCGTGAACTGAAAGCACGGGAATTTCTTGGCGGGCGCATGCCGTTACACCATCTGGCCAACGCAAGCAAGGATCCTCGCGGCGGCTTGACCCTCAGCCTGCGATCAGCCGCAGGTATTCCTTTTCCGTAACGATATCGCGATTGTCCTCGACGTGGTCGAGCCAGGTCATGCCTTCGAGGTGATCGTTTTCATGCAGGAAAACCCGCGCCGCAAAGCCGCTGAATTCCCTTTCGACTGGCTCGCCATCCAGCACTTGGTAGCGCACCCGGATGGCGCTGGGCCGCGGCACCCGGCCGCGGATACCCGGTATGCTCAGGCAGCCCTCCCAGTCCTTCTCCAGTTCCTCCGAGACCCACAAAACTTGCGGGTTGATCACTGCAAGTGGCTCCATTTCCGGTGCGTTCGGGTAGCGGGGGGTCGGCCTGATGCTGAGGATGAACACGCGACGCGACACGTAAATCTGTGGCGCCGCGATGCCCGCGCCGTTCGCTTCCCGGCTGGTGGCGAACAGGTCATCGACCAGCTCCCTGACTCCCTGGTCGATTGCGGTCACGGGCTCCGCGACGCGGCGCAGTGCCGCGTGCCCCAGTTGGGCAATCTGGAAAATTCGGCCCATTTCAGTCTCTCTTTGGAATATTCATGGCCATCTATTCTACAGCTCGTCCCTGGGCAACATGCAGTCAGGGCTCTTTTCTGCAACCTTGGCCGATCCCATTCAAACCTCGAGGAAAGGAATCTGTCTATAATCTAGGGGACAGCCTTATGCTCACTCCGCGCGCCGGTACACGACGAATCGTTGGGAGAATCAGCATGAACAGAAGTCAAAGCAGTCCGTTGGGCCTATCCGGGAAAGAGTCCGGACAGGAGCGCACGTCCGCCGGCCGGCCTGCCACGCTGGATCGCCGGCTGGTCGACCAGCTTTCCAAAAGATTCGATTCCTCGCGCGTGCGGTTCACGCTGTGGGACGAGCCCGCCGTCAGCGCTGAGAACAGGGGGCTGCCCGTCACGCTCCGCTTCAGCGACCGTGGCGCCTTGCTCCAGCTTTTGACCTATCCGGAAGCGAATTTTGGTGACCTGTACAGTTCCGGGCGAATAACGGTCGACGGCGATCTGCGCATCGTGCTCGACGAGGCCTTCCGCCATGCCAGTCAGAATCCCGGGCTGTCACGGGTGCTCGCGCGACTGCGCGCGACTACGCCTGACCTGTCCGATTCGCGCCGCAATATTCATCACCACTACGACATCGGCAACGACTTCTACCGGCTCTGGCTGGACCGGGAGGCTCTGCAGTACACCTGCGCCTATTACGCCAACCCGGCGATGTCGCTGGACCAGGCCCAGCAGGCGAAAATGCATCACGTCTGCCGGAAGCTTCGGCTCGAATCGGGTGAGCACGTGGTGGAGGCGGGCGGTGGTTGGGGTGGTTTTGCTCTGTTCATGGCGAAGCATTATGGCGTGCACGTGCGCAGTTTCAACATTTCAACCGAGCAGATCGCCTGGTCTCGCGAATGGGCAAAAAGAGAGGAGTTGGCAGACCGGGTCGAGTTCGTCGAGGATGATTACCGCAACATATCGGGCCGCTACGATGCGTTCGTGTCGGTGGGGATGCTCGAGCACGTTGGTTTGGGCAATTACCGGCAACTCGGCGCCCTGATCAACCGTGTCCTGACAGCGGAAGGACGCGGCCTGGTGCACAGCATCGGCCGCGACCGGGTCATACCTCTGAATCCCTGGATCGCCCGCCGGATTTTCCCGGGTGCCTATCCTGCCACGCTACGCGAAATGATGGAAATTTTCGAGCCCAACGGCCTGTCAGTGCTGGATGTAGAGAACCTGAGGCTGCACTATGCGCGCACACTGGAGCATTGGCTCGAGAACTATGAAGCGCATGTCGACGCGATTCGGTCCCTGTTCGATGAAGCTTTTGTGCGCGCCTGGCGGCTCTACCTGGCCGGTTCCAACCGCGCCTTCGAGCATGGCACGCTGCAGCTGTTCCAGGTCCTGTTCAGCCGCTCCGGCATGAACGCGATACCCCGGACCCGGGCGCATCTTTACGCATCCGGTGACTGAGTACACGCAGAAGAGGGCCGCAATCAAGAAGCAGTGGCCGTCGGCGGGCGGACAGGTCCGGCTGGCCAAGGCCACGGTTTCCAATCTGTTCCGCTACCAGCCAACGTCCGGGTCTGCGCAACGTGTGTCGCTGGGCCAGTTCAATGAGGTCATCGCAATCGACAGCGCGGCGCAAACCCTCGACGTGGAAGGTCTGGCCACCTTCGAAACCATCGTCGCAAACACTCTGCCACGAGGTTATCTTCCTCCGGTCACGCCCGAACTGAAACACATCACCATCGGGGGAGCGACGGTTGGCATAGGCATCGAGTCGACGGGCTTCCGGCACGGCTTCGTCCACGACGCCCTGCGCGAAGCCGAAGTGCTGCTGCCGGGGGGCGACATCGTGACCTGCACTGCCGAAAATGAGCACGCCGACCTGTTCCATGCGCTGCCCAATTCCTACGGAACCCTGGGTTACATTCTGCGGGCCCGCCTGGCCCTGTTGCCGGCGCGGCCCTTCGTCCACCTGCGCATCGAGTGTTTCGACACACCCCGCGGCTACCTCGACGCCATGGAGCAGGCGACGACTCGACCCAACATCGACTTCGTCGAGGGACTGTTCTTCGAAGACCGCCGCTTTTTCCTGATGACCGGTCGCTTCACTGACGAGGTGCCGCAGGTTGACGATATCCTGCGTGACCACGTCTTTTACGAGCTGGTGCAGGCGCGCCGGGATATCTACCTGGCGACTGCCGACTACATATTCCGCTACGATCCGGAGTGGTTCTGGAATATTCCGAATACGCCGCTTTATGACCTGTTTCGCCGCCATGCGCCGCGGCGATTCCGTAACTCCGGCTTCTATACCCGCTATGCGGCCTGGAAGAACCGCTTGCGGGAGCATATGCCCGCGCGCCCCCCGCTGATGACGGAGCCGCTGATCCAGGATTGGGAAGTCCCCTGGGAAAAGGCCGGGGAATTGGTCGAATTCTGCCTGCGAGAGGTCGAATTGGATGGCCGGCCATGGGCTGCCGTCCCGATCTGCACGCCGCGGCAGCCGATGCTGTACCCGCTTGCGGCCAACCAACTCTATTTCAACCTGGGCTGTTATTGCCAGGTGCCCAAGGCAGTGGGGCGGGAACCCTACCATTACTCGAAAATCATGGATCGAAAGTGTTTCGAGCTGGGCGGCATCAAAATGCTCTACTCGTCGACTTTCCTGGACCCCGCCGAGTTCGACGCCCGCTTCAACGGCGCGGCCTACCGTGTACTGAAGGCGAAATACGATCCCCGCGGCAAGGCTCCCAGCCTGTATGAAAAGGTTACAGTAAACACGGTATGATGGCTCGCCACAGTTGCAACCCCGGCAGCGGCATGACGCGCGGAGCAAATCATGAGCGGTTCACTTCAAAGCCTGTTTAAGCGGATCAGGCGCAAATCGAGGGCATCGCTCGCAGCTCTGAGAGGCACCGACGCGGCTTACCAGGCCCGGCTACGCAGTGAGAGTGAGCAATTCGACCAGTGCCTCAATGTGCATGAATTGCCGGACATCTTTCATTACTGGTCCAACCGCTACCTGCTCCCGATGTTCCAGCCCTTTGGGTTTACGAGCCCGAACGACTTCTTCCTGAAGCAAGTCTTGCAGAGGTGCCGCCTCGCAGCGCCTTCGCCGGTCACGGTCGTCAGCGTTGGCGCCGGCAACTGTGACCTCGAGATCGAAATTGCGGAACAGTTGGCGGCCGCGGGCCTGCACAATGGACGCATCGACTGCATCGAAATCAACGCCAACATGATCGATCGCGCCAGGGCACGCCTCAAGGGGTCGCCGGCTGCCGCACAGGTCAACTTCCTGCAAGAGGACTTCAACCGCTGGCGGCCGCGCGATGGGTCGTATGACATCATCATGGCTAACCAGTCTTTGCACCACGTATTGGAACTCGAACATCTGTTCGACTCGATCCGGTCTGGACTAAAAGAGGACGGCCTGTTCCTCACCTCCGACATGATCGGCCGTAATGGCCACCAGCGCTGGCCAGAGGCGCTGACCATGGTCGAGCGCTTCTGGCAGGAGTTGCCTGATGCGTATCGCTACAATCAACTGATGCTGCGGCAGGAAGACAGCTACATCAATCACGACTGCTCGACCGCCGGCTTCGAAGGTATTCGCGCCCAGGATATCCTGCCGCTGCTGATTGAAGGCTTTCACTTCGAAACCTTCATTCCCTACGGCAATATCATTTTCACATTCGTCGATCGGCCGTTCGGCCACAATTTTGATGCCGCGGCCGAGTGGGACCGGGACTTCATCGACCGCGTGCACGCGGCCGACGAGGCGGCCATGCTTGACGGCTCGATCAAACCGACCTCGATGATCGCTGTGATGACCTTGAAGCGATGCGAGACTCGCCTGCGGGACCCGAGACTCACGCCACGTTTCTGCGTGCGGCAGACGGATTGATTCGTGATTTCTAACCCAACTTGTCCAACGCCGCCTTGACTCGCCCCGGGGTCATCGGCAACTCGAATAGCCGCACCCCGACGGCATCGAAGATCGCATTGGCGATGACCGCACCCATCGTGATGATGGCGGGTTCGCCGCCGCCGTGTGGTTCAGGGTCCTGGGAGTCGATCAACACGGTTTCGATCTCGGGTAGCCCGGAGAAACGCGGCAGCTCGTAGCGGTCGAAGTTGAGATCCAGGATTTCGCCGCCCCGAAAGTGCTGCTCTTCCGTCAGCGCGTAGCCGAGCCCCATGGTGATGCAGCCTTCCATCTGGATGGTCGCCCCGGCCGGATTCACGACCAGGCCCATGTCCTGCGCACACACCACCCGCTTGACGCTGACTTGGCCACTTGAACGGTCTACTTCCACTTCGGCCATGGTGGCCACGACCGTGTCCGCATCGATACCACAGGCTACGCCCACGCCCTGTCCGCCAGACCCGGCGCCGGGCTTCCAGCCGAACTGTTCCGCGGCAGCTTTCAGGACCCCCAGGAATTTCGCCTGGGTGCAATGCTGCAGACGAAAGGCCAGCGGATCGATCCCGGCTGCATGGGCCATGATGTCGATGTGCTGTTCCCGCGCAAAGGCATTGGTATTGGCCGCCGGCGCCCGCCACGCGCCGGTTGCGAACGGGTGTGATCCCGGTGGGCCGCCCCAGCCGCGGCTGTGCGCCACGGTTCGGTGATGTGGAATTTCGTAAGGTTGTTCGCTGCCCCGTGCGCCCGCATAGTAAACGCGGTAGTCCCAGAACGCCGGCGCCCCGTCCGCCGTCAACCCGGAACGGATCTTGACGATGGCCGCCGGACGATAGGCATCCCAGAAGAACTCATCCTCACGTGTCCAGAATACCTGCACCGGCCGGCCCACGCTCCTGGCCAGGCGGGCCGCCTGTACGCCTTGGCCGCTGCGGCCTTTTCCGCCGAATCCGCCACCTACGAACGGTGTGATTACCCGCACCTTGTCCTCCGGCAGACCCAGCACCGACATCAACTGCTCGCGCAATCCAAACGGGCTCTGGGTAGACGCCCAGACGGTCATCCGGCCGTCTTCCATGCTGGCCACCGCTGCGTGCGGCTCCATCGGCGCATG
>JAPHSB010000432.1 GCA_026193295.1 Lysobacterales bacterium | reverse complement strand
GCCGACGAGTATTTCGGCGCGCGGGAAGACGCCAAGTTCGGTGACCTCGACGTTGCCGCAATCGGACCGGTCGTGCAGGAAGTGTCGGACATGTTCGACACCTACTGGAACCACGAGACTGCGCTACCCGTACCCGCTTTTGTCACGGAACTCGAAAACCCGGAAGCCGCGCTCCAGGAGCTTCGGGAACAGCTGGAACAGTCGCGCAAGGCGATCATCGATTCCGAGTATGCCGAGGCTATGCGGATCCGGATACTCGAATTCGTCGAGACCGACAACGGCCTGTTCGAGAGAGCGCCGTACCAGCTGGTTGTCGATTCACCCGACAAGGGCATCAAGGAGAATGCTAAGGAGGCGGACTCCATCACCACGCCCCTGATCGAAGCATTCGACGCGTCCGAAAAGGAAATTATCCTGATTTCGCCCTATTTCGTTCCATTGAAGAGCGGTATCGCGGGTCTCGCAGAACTGCAGCAGCGGGGCGTAGACGTGATCGTCATCACTAATTCGCTCGCCGCGAACAACCATTTCCTGGTGCACGGTGGTTACGCACCGTCACGAAAACCGCTTCTAGAGGCCGGCATTACGATCTACGAGACGCGCCCCGACGCGGACGTGGCAGGCGCCGAATTAGTCGCTGCGTCCGGTGCGAAGGCGACACTCCATACCAAGGCCTTTATCGTCGATCGGGAGAGGGTATTCATCGGTTCGTTCAATTTCGACCCGCGCTCGGCCGATATCAACACGGAGCTCGGCGTGATCATCGATGACCCGGCGTTGGCCGCGGCTTTCGCGGAACTGGTCGATAACGCCCTGGAAACGCAGACCTACGAAGTGTTCCTGAACGAGAAAGGTGACCTCCGCTGGCGCGGTTACAGCGATGGTCAGGAGACCATTTACGACAAGGAGCCGGATACTACCTGGGGCCAGCGTTTCGCGGCCGGGTTCGCCCGTATCCTGCCGATCAGGAAGCAACTCTGACCTCGGACGGGCATTCTGCCTCCTAGAACTGCAGCAGGCCCTCGCCGCGCCAGAAATAGGCGATGCTGTCCGCGAGCAACGCCAGTCCGAGTAGCCCGAACATCCAGGGCATCGCGATATCGGCTGCCTTCGTCAGACAACCGTTTATCTTCCCGAGCAGTGGCTTCGCGCGTTCCCCCGAAATGGCAACCATCACCGGGACCACGGTGAACGGAAGCGCGTAGCCGATGTTATAGATCAAGAGTGTCGTTAGCGACTGAGCCGTGGAGAGCTCGGCCTTGAGAATCTGGTCGACAACGGCGAAGTAAGGCAGCGCGAAATCGTGACTGGGAGTTTTGAGCTGAAGGATATTCAGTTGCTCGACTGAGATTTTCGGGAAATTCAAAGGACTGCTTTTGGCCGGTTTGAGTCATGGGCACGGCTCTGAATGGCCCCCTGAGCACTTCCGTTTGTCGTTAGGAAACGGAAATCGGCTTGCTGAAGCGGCTATGGACAGCTAACGACAAGGAGGAAAACCCAGCAGATCTTGTGATGGTCCGTATTCAGTTTGTGGCTATTCCATTCCGGCCCGCCTATTCTTGTTGGCCATGAAACTTCCCCGCCTTCGCACAATCCTTCTCGCGCCTTTGGTACTTTTCGTCCTGTTCTACCTGTTGGGTGTCATGGCCAACCTGCTCGACGATCGGCAGGTAGAACCGCTGTCGAGTGCCAGACCCGGAAGTATCGACGAGATTGCTGTCTTTGGAGCCAGCGGCACTGCAGGGGACGGCATCCTCAAGGCTGCACTGGCAGATCCGACCGTGGACACGATTCATGTCGTCACGCGCCGCGCAACACCCCGTATTGAGGCAGGAGTCGCCAGCAGTAAGGTCATCATGACCAAACACCTGGACTATCTGGACTATTCTGCCTTGCAAGACCAGCTCCGAGATGTACAGGCTGTGTATTGGGCCTTGGGTGCCAGTTCAAGGAATGTGGACGATGAAACCTACAGCATTATCCATGTCAATTTTCCTGTGCAGTTTGTGAAAGAGTGGTTGCGGGTCAGTAGGAGATCGAATATCAGCTTCCATTACCTTAGTTCCAGTGACATTTCCGAAGATTCCTCCATGTATTGGGCTCGTGAGAAAGTCCGAGCCGAAAAGGAACTGTTTGCCCTGGCCGAGGGAACCAAGCTGGATGTGATTGCCTACCGCCCTGATTACATAGGGCCGACGGAAGAGGACGCACACTTGGGCCAGGAATTGCTTTACTGGTTCTTCGCACCGGTTAGGGCTGCTGTGCGCGCACAGCAAATTGGTGAAACCATGCTGGAGGTCACTGTGCGAGGGGATGAGTTTAAAAACGGCGACAAATTGGAAACGGCCTCGATTTTGCGCTACAGCGCCGCCTATCGGTACCGCCAATAATCATCCAACGCTCTTGTCGATTTGAGCCTGGTTGAAACGCGGGCTATTTCGGCTCTTGGCCGGCAGAGGAAGTTCGCGTTCGTCGATCCATGCCATAAACAGGTTCCGCTTTCCGCGCTGAAGCGGTCCTTCGCTTGGCAGACGGGCTAGGGCGGCAAACGACCCGAAACGGCTATCGATTACTCCCTGTGATATGGATGCAATACCTCAAGCAGGAGTCTGCCATCGACATTGAGACCTGTCTGGATCGTGGTGGCAAGTTGGACGTCATTGCCTGCATGGAAGAGCCGCTGTTTATCGGGATGATACCGGGGCACGTTCAGCGGCGCGAGAAACCCACTGGCTCGCTGGCGCGGGCCTCGCCCGGTTGCAGCAAGGTAGCGACGGGCCCTCGACACCTTCCGGTTGGAAACTTCTATGCTGGGACCAGAGTCAAATACTGCAGAGTCACTGACATCTTCATATCCCGTCGGCTATGCGATCGCTGACGGGATGGTTCTTGCGAAACGAAAGGAGAATGGCAATGACCGACGCAGTCGTAGCAACCTACAACGACGTTACTACCGTCAAAAATGTTGAAGATGATCTGCGCTCGACCGGCATTCCAATGGAAGAGATCCGCGTCGACAACGATCATTTCAAGGTGCGCGTGACGATTCCACATGCGACGAAAGCCGAGGTGCTTGAGATTCTGAAGCGGCACAAGCCAGCAGAGGTTCACTAAGCACCCAATTTTGCGGGAGCGGCGTTGACGCATCAGCACTGACGGATCCAGCAGGCTCCGCTCCGCTGAGGACTAGTCCCGCGGTGGCATTCAGGCCACGCGGGACACCTTCCATTGCGTCCGCCCACTGACGAGGTGCTAACGGCCAGAAGCTGTCATCCAAAAGTCTTGGTAAGGGGTAATTGCTGAAGTGGTTGAGCACTATAAGAGAGGGAGATATCCATCAGATAAAACACCTGATGAATATCTCCCACCTGGTTCTTATTGTGTTGTGTATAGGTTTACCTATCTCAATCTGTTAAAGGAACCCAAGGAGAATGATGTTCGTGAACCAATTTCCACTCACCCTTTGTCTTAACAAACAATAAAGTAATTAGATTATTGATTGTAATATC
>JAPHSB010000071.1 GCA_026193295.1 Lysobacterales bacterium | reverse complement strand
GTCAAGACCTGGCTGCGCCGGGGCCTGGTAGCCGGCACCATCGACAGCGGGCGCGTTTCGATACACGGCGACATGGATGACTGGCCTTTCCGCGGGGGTGAGGGACGCTTCGAGGCGATTGCGCAGGTCAGTCGCGGGCGGATCGATTATCTCGAGGATTGGCCGGTAGCAAAAGACGTCAGCATGGCCGCCCGGTTTGTGAATGCCTCGATGGACCTGCGGGGAGAGGTCGGGGCAATCGGCGGTGCGGCGGTGCGGGAGGCGGCGGCCAGGATTGCCGATTTTGGCACGCCCGAACTGATCATCGATTACGCGGCGGACAGCCAACTGCCGACGCTGCTGGGTTTTCTCCAGCAGACACCTTTGCGGGAACAGGTGGGCACCGATCTCTCGCGTTTCGAGTTCGCGGGTCCGGCCATTACCCGGGGGCGCGTGACGCTGCCGTTCGGTCGGCTCGAGCAGGGCCTGTCGGTGGACGGCACGGTGCGGCTGTCCGAAGGACGGTTCGCCGATCCCGCCCTGGACATTCTGATCAGCCAGATCGACGGGCAGCTGGACTACAGCGAACGGGGCTTCACCGCAGAGGCGCTCGACGCCGAGTACCGGGGCCGACCTGCGCGCCTGGACCTGGTGGCGGATGCGGACAGTGGAGAGAGCTTTCGCGCCGAGCTCACGGGCGTGTTCGGTCTTGCCGACGTCATTCCGGCCTTTCTTCTCGACGATCTGGGCCAGCTGGCGCAATCGCCCGGGGATTGCCCGTGGCGTGTCTCCGTGAGCGTGGCGCGGGGCGCTGATGGCGAACAGGGCCAGGTGCTGCTGGGTGCGGTGTCGGAACTCGATGGGGTGGAACTCGAGCTGCCGGCTCCGCTTGCCAAGTCCGCTGAAGAACGCTGGCCGCTGAGCCTGAGTTATCCGCTCAGCGGGTCCCAGCGCGTTCTGCAACTGGAACTGGGTGACCTTCTCGCGATGTATTTCGATCTGCCGGCGGACGCCACGGGGCCGCGCAGCGCGGTCTTGCGGCTGGGTGGCGGCAGGGCGGACCTGCCACAGCCGGGCTTGATCCGTATCGAGGGCACGGCCATCGACCTGGACCTCGACGGTTGGCTGGACATCGTTCTCGACGAGGTCGCGCGCGGCAGCAGTATGGGCGGATTGGCTCTGGAACCAAGCGAGCTCGCGATTCGGCAATTGAGGTTTCTCGACCGTCTTTACGGTGATGTCGGTATCCGCTTCAGCGTCGAGGAGTCCGAGGTGCGGGCGGAGTTTGCCGGCGCGGACCTTGACGGAAAGGTACGCTTCACTGCCGGGCCCTCGGGGGCCAACAGCCTGTCCGCGGAGTTTGAGCGACTGGTGTTGGGTGCGCCTGTTTCAACGGGCGTCGAGATGGACACCAACCCGGCCGAATTGCCGGCCGTGCACCTCTACGCACACTCGTTTCGCTACGGCGACATCGAATTGGGCGAGACGCGCATTGAGGCTTTCCCGGTCGCGAATGGGTTTCATTTCGACAAGATCGATGCCTCGTCGGAACGTCTGAAATTGCAGGCCACTGGGGACTGGCTGCTGGACGAACAGGGTCAGCGCTCGGATTTCGACATCCACGTGGCTTCCGAGTCGCTCGGCGATTTTCTGGAGTCCATGGCCATCGCCTCGCCGATCCAGGGCGGTCAGACGCTGGTCAATTTCAATGCGTGGTGGCCGGGCGGCCCGGCTGCGTTCGCGCTGTCCCGGCTCAACGGCCAGGTTGAATTCAGCGTGGTGGGCGGCAATATAACCAACGCAAGCGCGGGCACGGGCCGCCTGCTGGGACTGCTCAGCGTGCAGGCGCTGCCCAAGCGGCTGGCGCTCGATTTTCGTGATGTTTTCGACTCCGGGTTCTCGTTCGACGAGGCGAGCGGAACGTTCGAAATGAAGAATGGGACGGCGACCACGGACAATGTCATGCTGCGGTCGTCCTCGGCGAATATCAGCGTGACCGGGAGCACGAATCTGGTGGCCAGGGAGTATGACCAGTTGCTGACGATCAGGCCGGGTGTCGGCAATACGCTGCCCATCATCGGTGCACTGGCGGCCGGCCCTGGCGGCGCGGCGGCGGGGCTCGCACTCCAGGGCCTGCTGCAGGAGCCACTGGCGGAAGCGACCCAGGTCCGGTACGCGGTGACCGGAAGCTGGGAAGAACCGGTGTTCGAAGCGGTCGAAGTCGAGCGGCAGGGCGGCTGACGGAGAGTTCAAACAGGGAATACCTGATGCAAAAGGACAGGGACGAACGATGAGTGACACCATCCAATTGGCGGAGCGGCAACTGCTGGCCCCGGGCGGCCTGGAGCGGTCCGATATCGAGCGCGTGCTGGGCACGCTGATGGGTCCGGCGGTCGATTCGGGGGACCTTTACTTTCAGTCGCTGTCACACGAATCCTGGGTGCTCGAAGACGGCCTGGTCCGCAGCGGAACCCATGCCGCGGAGCAGGGTGTTGGCATTCGCGCGATTTCCGGAGAAAAAACCGGGTTTGCCTATGCCGACGAGATTGTCCTGCCCTCCCTGCTGCAGGCTTCCGGCGCCGCAAGAGCCATCGCGCGCCAGGGCCAGCAGGGCCAGGTACAGGCCTGGCGGCGCCAGAGTCCGGTGCCGCTTTACGGCGCGGACGACCCCATGGCCGCCCTGGATGCCGCAGCCAAGGTCGACCTGCTGCGGCAGGTGGACGCCTATGCGCGGTCGCGCGATTCCCGCGTCAGCCAGGTGATCGTCAACCTGGCCGCGACCCACGAAACCATCCTGGTAGCCTCCACGGACGGCACGCTGGCGGCCGACGTACGGCCCCTGGTCCGGCTGAACGTGAGCGTCATCGCTGAGCAAAACGGGCGGCGTGAGCAGGGCAGCGACGGCGGGGGCGGCCGTTTCAGCTATCTCGAGTTGCTGGAGGGCGACACCTGGCGCCACATGGCCGACGAGGCGGTGCGGCAGGCGCTGGTCAACCTGGAGGCGGTTGCGGCCCCCGCCGGGACGATGACGGTCGTGTTGGGCCCCGGCTGGCCCGGCGTCTTGTTGCACGAGGCCGTAGGTCACGGCCTGGAAGGTGACTTCAATCGCAAGGGTACATCGGCCTTCAGCGGCCGCATGGGCGAGAAAGTGGCTGCAGACTGCGTCACGGTGGTCGATGACGGCACCATTGCACGCCGCCGCGGCTCCCTGACGGTTGACGACGAGGGTACGCCGACCCGGCGTAACGTGCTGATCGAAAACGGGGTGCTTTGCGCTTATTTGCAGGACAAGCTCAACGCGGGACTGATGAACGTGCAGCCGACCGGTAACGGCCGGCGAGAATCGTTCGCCCACCTGCCGATGCCCCGCATGACCAACACCTTCATGCTGCCGGGTGAGCATGATCCGGCCGAGATCATCGCTTCGGTCGAGCGGGGACTGTACGCAGTCAACTTTGCCGGCGGACAGGTGGATATCACTTCCGGACGCTTCGTGTTTTCCGCAAGCGAGGCATACCTCATCGAGAACGGCCGGGTGACACGGCCGGTGCGCGGTGCGACGCTGATCGGCAACGGTCCGGAAGCCATGACCCGGGTATCGATGGTCGGCACCGACCTGCAGCTGGACGCCGGCATCGGGGTATGCGGCAAGGATGGTCAGAGCGTGCCGGTGGGGGTAGGCCAGCCGACGCTTCGTATAGACGGTCTGACCGTCGGTGGAACCGAGGGTTAGCCTGCAGTCCGCAGCGGCGTGCCCGGGAATCCTGTGCCGCTTCAGGTCCGGTTAACGGCTTGCCGCGGCAACGGCTCGGCTTCGTCCATTTCGCGCAGCAGGCGAAACAGCTGGCGGGCGGCGGCCGGCGGTTTGTCCCGGCTGGCCTCGGTCCGGGCCTGGCGGATGTACTGCCGGATCGCCTGTACGTCCGCATTGTGTCGTTCCTGCACCAGTTCGCCGACCGCAACGTCGCCGGATTCGATGAGGTGGTCGCGCCAGGCTTCGGCCCGGTGCTGCCGCGCCGTAAGCTGCAGGGCGTCGCCCTCGAGCGCTTCGAGGGCCAAAATAATGGGTTCGGGATCGCTGCGCCGGAGCAGTTTGGCCACGAATTGGAGTTGGCGTTTGCGGGCCCCGTGGGAACGGATGCGACGCGCCTCGTCGATCGCGGCCCGCAGGGATTCGTCCAGTGGAACCCGGGCGAGGCGGGAGGCGTTCATGGCAATGAGATCCCTGGCCAGTGATTTGAGTTCGAGCGCATCCCGGCGGCGCTGGCTCTTGCTGATCACTTCGATCGTTTCAGTAAAATTGTCCTTGCTTTCTGGCATGTTCTTTACCAAGATTTCCGATCAAGAAGGGGTAGTTTGATGTCTGATGCAGCCATGGTAGCGCAGTCCACTCTGGACCGCGAAGCGGAACTCGACGCACTCGAAGGCCGCGTCCGCGATGCCTTGCGCCTGGCCCGCCGGGCTGGCGCTTCGGCGGCCGAGGTCACCGCTCACAGCAGCCAGGGTCTGTCCGTCAATGTGCGTCTCGGTGAAGTCGAAACGCTGGAGCACATGCGGGACCGGGGCATCGGTGTCACGGTATTCATGGGCCACCGCAAGGGCAGCGCCAGCAGCGCCGATCTGCGCGTGCAGTCGATCGAAGATTGCGTCCGGCATGCGGCGGACATCGCGCGGTTCACGCAGGAGGATTCCTGCAGCGGACTGGCGGATCCGGACTTGCTGGCGCAGACGTTTCCGGATCTCGACCTGTGGCACCCGGCTGCGCTGGACGCCGAGGCTGCCATCGCGCGGGCGCTGCGTTGCGAGGACGCGGGCCGCAGCGACGAGCGCATCCGCAATTCCGAGGGTGCTGCTTTCGACGCGGGCCTGGGCCTCGCCGTCTATGGCAATTCGAACGGTTTCATCGGTCGCAGTGCGGGTACGCAATACGGACAGTCCTGCGTTCTGCTGGCCGGCGAGGGGGACGGCATGCAGCGCGACTACAGCTTCGACAGCCGCCGCCGTCTCGACGACCTGGAGGCTCCGGAGGAGACCGGCCGCGAGGCGGCACGCCGCACCGTGCGGCGGCTCGGCGCCCGGCGGCTGAAAACCGGGAAAATGCCCGTGTTGCTCGCCCCCGAAGTCGCCAAGAGCATGCTGGGACACCTGGTTGGCGCCATCTCGGGGTCCGCGCTGTACCGCAATGCCTCGTTCCTGCGCGATCAGGCCGGCCAGCAGCTTTTTCCCGGGTGGGTGAACCTCGAAGAGCGGCCCCACCTGCCGCGCGGCGCGCACAGCGCGGTGTTTGACAGCGAAGGCGTGGCGACGCGCCGCCGGCATATCGTCGAAGCGGGGACGCTCACGGGCTACGTGCTCTCTTCCTATTCCGCGCGCCGCCTGGGACTGACCACGACGGGCAACGCGGGTGGTACGCGTAACCTGCGACTCGAGCCGGGCGGCAGCGACAGCGCGGATCTTGCGCATGACATGCAAAGCGGCCTCCTGGTCACCGAGGTCATGGGCCAGGGCGTGAACCTGGTGACCGGCGATTATTCGCGCGGCGCCACCGGTTTTCGCATCGAGGGCGGAGCGATCGCTTATCCGGTGGAGGAGGTTACGATCGCCGGCAACCTGCGCGACATGTTTCGAAACCTGTCAGCCGCTGGATCCGACATCGACACGCGCGGCAACATTCATTGTGGGCATGTACTGATCAGTACAATGATGGTCGCTGGCTCGTAAGCGTGTTCAAGCTCGCGCGCATCGTGCTCCTGCTGAGCATCCTGTTCGTCATCGTGGTGGGTGCCTGGATGACGGAGAAACGCATGGCGGCGTGGGAAAGGCCCATTTTGGTAACGGTCTACCCGGTGGCCGCGGATGACCGGCCGTCCACACTGGAATTTGCACGCGGAATCGAGGCTGACTCGTTCGATGCAGTCAACCGGTTTTTCGAGACCCAGTCGCTACCTTACGGCTTTTCCGTAACCCCTGCCTTTCGATTCCAGGTCGCGGAAGCATCCACGGAACGGCCTCCGCAGATACCTGAGCAATTCAACACGGCCGCCATCGCGTGGTGGAGCCTGAAGATGCGCTGGTGGACCTGGAAGCAAACCCTGACCGACGGATTGATCACGGCGGACATCCAGATGGTCATGATGTTGCACAACCTGAATGGCAGCGCCGAAATGGGCATCTCGGTGGGCATGCGCAAGGGCCGATACGGCATCGTCAAGGGCTATGCCAGGAACTCCAGGAAACAGACCAATCTCGTGGTTTTCACGCACGAGTTGCTGCACGTGCTCGGCGCGACCGACAAGTATGTGCTCTCGACCGGGGACCCGATCTTTCCGCATGGATTTGCCGACCCGGACCAGCGCCCGCTGTTCCCGCAGACGCGGGCGGAAATCATGGGCGGCGCCATTCCCATCAGTACGGTCTCGTTCTCGATGCCGGATTCCCTGGAGCAATGCAAAATCGGTCGCCTGACAGCCCAGGAGATCGGTTTTTTCGACAAGTTGAATAGTTACTAGGCTCGTCCGGCCGGGCCGGCCTGAACCGGAGAATTGGCGCCTGGCGGGCTGCAGCACTGCTTGTATGATGCGTGTCATTTACCACCCGGTCGCGGCTTGAGATATTCACGCCTGGTCGGTATCCTACGGCCCGCCTGTTGCCGACCCCGCAAGGACCCGAAATGCGTAAAATCCTGCTCGCTGGAAACTGGAAGATGCACGGCTCGAAGGCCATGGTCAGCGCGCTGCTGGAGGGCCTGCTGGCGGCGCCTCGCCGGGAAACGCCCGACATGGTGGTGTTCCCGCCCTTTCCCTACCTGGCGCAGGCGCAGTCTCTGCTGGCTGGCAGCCCGATCGCCTGGGGCGCGCAAACCCTCAGCCCGGAGGCGCAGGGCGCGCATACCGGTGAAGTGTCGGCGTCCATGCTGCTTGATTTGGGCTGTCGTTACGTCCTGGTCGGTCATTCCGAGCGGCGTACCCTGTACGGGGAAAACGACGCAGACGTGGCGGCGCGGTACGCGGCGGCGCTCGCGGCCGGTCTCGAACCGATCCTTTGCGTCGGCGAAACCCTGCAGGAGCGCGAGGAGGAGCGAACCGAGGCGGTGGTGGAGCGGCAATTGGAAGCCGTCCTGGACCGCTGCGGCGTGGAGGGCTTCGAGCGGGGCGCGGTTGCCTATGAGCCGGTCTGGGCCATTGGCACCGGCCGGACGGCCACGCCGGACCAGGCGCAGGCGGTGCATGCGTTCATCCGTGGCAAAGTTGCTTACCGCAATGATATAATCGCGGGTCAACTACGTATTTTGTACGGCGGCAGTGTGAATGGGTCCAATGCCGCCGATTTATTTGCCCGGGAAGATATCGACGGCGGGTTGGTGGGGGGTGCTTCGCTGAAGGCGGAGGACTTCCTCGCGATACGCGATGCCGTAACCTGATACGCCCAACAAACGGAATCGAACATGCAGGTACTCAACATATTCCACGTGCTGATCGCGATAGCCTTGATCGCCTTCGTGCTGATCCAGCGCGGGCAGGGCGCCACAGCCGGCGCCGCCTTTGGCAGCGGCGCTTCGGGCACCGTGTTCGGCGCTCGCGGCGCAGGCAACTTCCTTACCCGCTCCACCTGGGTGCTGGCGGCTTTGTTTTGCGCCATCAGCCTGACCATGGCCGTGATGGTTTCGCGGATCATGACGGAATCGCCTGCCGCGGACCTGGGCGTGGTCACCGCAGTCGAGCCGGCCGTACCGGAAGAGACCGGGCAGAGCGCGCAGGAACTGTCGCTGAGTTCGGACGAGACGGGGCCGGCCGACATGCCCGTGTTCGAACCGGCGGACGATATGCCCGCGGTTGGCACCGGGTCGGAAGAAGCCGTCGATCGCGCGATTGGCGAGGACTTGCCGTCCGCCGAGGGCGATGATCAGCCAACTGCAGACGACAGCTGAGACTCCGTGAGGGGCGTAGCCCAAGTGGTGGAATTGGTAGACACGCTATCTTGAGGGGGTAGTGGCGAAAGCCGTGCCGGTTCGAGTCCGGCCTTGGGCACCATTGAAAACCGAGCGGTGTTGACGCACCGCGCAGAAGAGAGACGAACATGCTCGCAGAATATTTTCCGGTTCTGATCTTTCTCGTGGTATCGGGGGCGCTGGGTGTCGTACTGCTCGCCACCGGCGGAATACTCGGTAAGTTGCTCGGTGAAAGCGCGCCCGACAGCGAGAAAAACTCGCCCTACGAGTGTGGCTTCGAGGCCTTCGAAGACACGCGATCGAAATTCGATGTTCGCTACTACCTCGTGGCGATCCTGTTCATCATCTTCGACCTCGAAATCGCCTTTTTCATCCCCTGGGCCCTGGTGCTGGACAAACTGGGGGTCTTCGGCCTGATCGCCATGACGATATTCGTCGTCGAACTGGTGATCGGGTTCTTCTTTATCTGGAAGAAAGGAGCCCTGGAATGGGAATGAACAATCCCGTCCCGCTGCAGACGGTCGATGACATTCTGCGCCCGGATGCCAATGCCAACCCCTTGCTCGACCGCGGCATGGTCACGACCTCACTCGATGCCCTGCTGAACTGGGCGCGTACCGGCTCGATGTGGCCCATGACCTTCGGACTGGCCTGCTGCGCGGTGGAAATGATGCAGGCGGGGGCCGCGCGCTATGACCTCGATCGCTTCGGCGTCGTATTCCGGCCCAGTCCCCGGCAGTCGGACGTGATGATCGTGGCCGGCACCCTCACCAACAAGATGGCGCCCGCGCTGCGCAAAGTTTACGATCAGATGCCGAACCCGAAATGGGTCATTTCCATGGGTTCCTGCGCCAACGGCGGCGGCTACTACCATTATGCGTACTCGGTCACGCGCGGCTGCGACCGGGTCGTTCCCGTCGATGTCTACGTGCCGGGTTGCCCCCCAACCGCCGAAGCATTGATTTACGGCATCCTGCAACTGCAGGCCAAGATCCGCCGCGAAACGACGATTGCCAGGTAATTCCATGAACGAACAGACAAAAATCCTGGCGGAGGCGTTGCATCAGCGCTTCGGCGACCGGGTGTCGATCCGCCCTTCACCGGCCGGTATCCTGACGCTGGACATGGACGTGAGCGCCTGGCTGGAGGTCTGCCGTGCGTTGCACGTCGAAGAGGAATTCGCGTTCGAACAGCTGACCGATTTGTGCGGCGTCGATTACCTGAGTTACGGGCAGTCGGAGTGGGAGACGACCGATGCCACCGACACCGGCTTCGGGCGGGGCGTGGATGCGTTCGGACCTGGCCGCTTCGACTGGGCCAACCGGCCGGAGGCGGCTGATATCCAGCAGCGATTCGGCGTGGTTGCGCACTTGCTCTCGTTTCGCCACAACTGGCGTGTGAGGGTGCGCTGCTTTGCGCCGGATGAAGGCATGCCGATCGTGCCTTCGCTGGTGGAAATCTGGAAGTCTGCGAACTGGTACGAGCGGGAAGCCTTCGACCTCTTTGGGATCGTGTTTGAAGGGCATCCGGACCTGCGCCGGATCATGACCGATTATGGATTTACCGGCCACCCCTTCCGCAAGGATTTTCCGCTGATCGGCAATGTCGCCGTGCGCTACGACGACGAAAAGAAGCGCGTGGTCTACGAACCGGTGGAGATCGAGCCGCGCGTAGGGGTGCCGCGCGTGATTCGCGCTGATTCCCGTTACAAGACCGACGACCTGGACCGGGCCGCGGACTCCAGGGCCGAGCAGTTGGCTGCCGGCGTCCCGGCCGCCGCGCAGGAAGACGATGATGGCTGAAATACGGAACTACACGATGAATTTCGGTCCGCAGCACCCGGCGGCGCATGGTGTGCTGCGACTGGTGCTGGAGATGGACGGCGAGACCGTGGTGCGGGCCGACCCGCACATTGGCTTGCTGCACCGCGCCACCGAAAAACTGGCCGAGAGCAAGCCGTATAACCAGTCGGTCGGGTACCTCGACCGCATGGACTACATGTCGATGATGTGCAACGAGCACGCCTACGTGCGCGCCATCGAAGATTTGCTGGGCATCGAGCCACCGCCGCGGGCCCAGTGGATTCGCACGATGTTCGACGAGATCACCCGGTTCTCCAACCACCTGCTGTGGGTATCCGCCTGCGGTCTCGATCTCGGCGCCATGACGGTGTTCCTGTATGCGTTTCGCGAGCGCGAGATGGTCATGGACATGTACGAGGCGGTATCCGGAGCACGCATGCACGCCGGTTATTACCGGCCTGGCGGCGTTTACCGCGACCTGCCGGACACCATGCCGCAGTACACGGAAACGCGCTGGACCAAGGGCAAGAAACTGAAGCACCGCAACGAGTGGCGCGAAGGCTCACTGCTGGACTTCATCGAAGCCTTCGCCCGCGACGTGCCCGAACGCATCGACGAGTATGAAACCCTGCTCACGGACAACCGTATCTGGAAGCAGCGTAACGTCGGCATCGGCGTCGTCTCGCCCGAAAAAGCGATCCAGATGGGTTTCTCCGGCGTCATGCTGCGAGGTTCGGGTATCGAGTGGGACCTGCGCAAGAAGCAGCCTTACGCGATGTACGACCAGGTCGATTTCGACGTGCCGGTCGGGGTCAGCGGCGACTGCTACGACCGTTATCTCGTGCGCATTGAGGAAATGCGCCAATCCGCCAGGATTATCCTGCAGTGCGTCGATTGGCTGCGGCAGAACCCCGGCCACGTGATGCTGAAGAATTTCAAGGTCATCCCGCCGACGCGCGAGGAAATGAAGGATGACATGGAAGCGCTGATTCACCACTTCAAACTGTTCACCGAGGGTTTCTGCGTGCCGCCCGGCGAGACCTATGCCGCGGTCGAGGCGCCCAAGGGCGAGTTCGGCTGTTACATCGTTTCCGATGGGGCCAACAAGCCGTTCCGCGTGCACTTCCGGGCCCCCGGCTTCGCGCACCTGTCCGGCATCAACGAGATGGCCAGCGGTCACATGCTGGCCGACACGGTCGCCATTATCAGCACGCTGGACCTGGTTTTCGGCGAGGTGGATCGATGACCGAGCACAACCCCAATGCCAGGAGCGACGGCGAAGCCATGCTGAGCGAAAAGACCCGCGAGACCATCGACCACTGGGTTTCCAAGTTCCCGCCGGACAAGAAGCGTTCGGCGCTGATCCAGTCCCTGCTCGCGGCCCAGGAGCAAAACGGCGGCTGGATCACCCGGGAACTGACCGAGGCGGTTGCCGGCTATCTCGAACTGCCGCCGGTATGGGCTCACGAGGTAGTTTCCTTTTACTCGATGTTTTTCACGAAGCCGGTCGGCCGGCACAAGGTCAACATCTGCACCAACATCTCCTGCTGGCTCAACGGGGCCGAGGAAATCGTCGCCCACGCGGAAAAGAAACTGGGCGTAGAGTTGGGCGGCACCAGTGAAGACGGACGCTTTACCCTGGTTCGGGAAGAAGAGTGCCTGGCCGGTTGCTGCGGGGCGCCGATGATGGTGGTGGATGGGCACTATCACGAGAACCTCGATCTCGAGAAAGTGGACGCCATCCTGGATGGTCTGGAGTAGCGCGGAATGGCTGAGCACAACGTCGTATTCACCACCCTGGATGCCGACTGCCCCTGGTCGCTGGAAACCTACCTTGCCGTGGACGGTTACCAGGCGTGGAAGAAAGTCCTCGATGAAAAGACGCCGCAGGAAGACATCATCGACGCGGTGAAAGCGTCGGCGTTGCGTGGGCGCGGCGGAGCCGGTTTTCCCACCGGGCTGAAGTGGAGCTTCATGCCCCGCTCGGCGCCGATGCAGAAGTACATACTGTGCAACTCCGACGAATCCGAACCCGGCACCTGCCACGATCGCGACATCCTCCGCTTCAACCCGCATTCGGTCATCGAGGGCATGGCCATTGCCGGTTACGCGATGGGCGCCACGGTGGGCTATAACTACCTGCGCGGGGAGTTTCACCACGAGCCGTTCGAACATTTCGAGAAGGCGCTCGGGGAGGCCTACGCGGCGGGTCTGCTCGGCAAGAACATCCGCGGCTCCGGGGTGGACATGGACATCTATACCGCGCTGGGCGCAGGCGCCTACATTTGCGGCGAGGAAACGGCGCTGATGGAGTCCCTCGAGGGCAAGAAGGGCCAGCCGCGCTTCAAGCCGCCGTTCCCGGCAAACTTCGGCCTGTATGGTCAACCCAGCACCGTCAACAACACCGAAACGCTGGCTTCGGTGCCGGCCATCATGCGCAACGGCGCCGACTGGTTCCTGCGCATCGGCAAGCCCAATAATGGCGGCCCGAAATGTTTTTCCGTGTCCGGTCACGTCGCCCGGCCCGGCAACTACGAGCTGCCGCTGGGCACCCCCTTTGCGGATTTGCTGGAAATGGCCGGGGGCATGCGCGCGGGGCGCAAGCTCAAGGGCGTGATTCCCGGGGGCTCTTCCATGCCGGTGTTGCCCGCCGAGATCATCATGGAATGCACGATGGATTTCGATGCGCTGAGCAAGGCCGGCTCCGGCCTCGGCTCAGGCGCGGTGATCGTTATGGACGACACCACCTGCATGGTCAGGGCCTGCGAACGGATCGCCCGTTTCTACCACATGGAATCCTGTGGTCAGTGCACTCCCTGCCGTGAAGGCACTGGCTGGATGCACCGCATGCTGCAGCGCATCGTCGCCGGCGATGGCCGGGAGGGTGATCTCGAACTGCTGCGCTCGGCGGCCGGGCAGATCGAGGGTCATACGATCTGCGCATTCGGCGAGGCGGCTGCCTGGCCGGTGCAGGGTTTCCTGCGGCATTACTGGGACGAGTTCGAGTACTACGTGCAACACGGCCGTTCGATAGTCGATGCACAGCATGGGGTCGCGGCATGAGCGCTGAGATGGAACGCCCCCTGGAGATGGTCAACATCGAGGTCGACGGCAAGGCCATGCAGGCTCCCAAGGGCTCGATGATCATCGAGTCGACCGACAAGGCCGGCATCGAGATTCCACGTTTCTGCTATCACCCGAAACTCAGCATCGCGGCCAACTGCCGCATGTGCCTGGTGGACGTCGAGAAGATGCCCAAGCCCGTCCCGGCCTGCGCGACGCCGGTCATGGAGGGCATGAAGATTTACACGGGCTCGCGGCGAGCCATGGACGCCCAGCATGGTGTGATGGAGTTCCTGCTCATCAATCACCCGCTGGACTGCCCGATTTGCGACCAGGGCGGTGAATGCGAACTGCAGGACCTGGCCATGGGCTATGGCCGTTCCGTGTCCCGTTTTACCGAGCGCAAGCGGGTGGTCAAGGACAAGAACGTAGGTCCGCTGGTGCAGACCGAGATGACCCGCTGCATCCACTGCACGCGTTGTGTGCGCTTCCTCGAGGAAATCGCCGGTACCAGCGAAATGGGCGGCTCGGGCCGTGGCGATCGCCTGGAGATCGGCACCTGTGTCGAGAACAGCATCGACTCCGAATTGTCCGGCAACATCATCGACCTGTGCCCGGTCGGCGCACTGACCAACAAGCCCTTCCGGTTTTCCGCGCGGGCCTGGGAGCTGGTGGCGCGGCCGTCGATTGCCGCCCACGATGGAGTGGGCTCCAACCTGCACTACCACGTCCGCAACGGACGGGTATTACGCTGTGTGCCCCGCGAAAACGAGGCAATTAACGAGTCCTGGCTGACCGACCGGGATCGCTACGGCCATTTCGGACTGTATGCCGACGACCGGGTGCTGCGTCCGCAGATCAAGGAAGACGGTCACTGGAAAGACATCTCCTGGGATGAGGCGATCGCGGCCGCCGCGGCCGCGCTGCGCGCGGGTGCGGAGCGGCAGGATTCACGGCAGCTGGCGGCGCTGATGTCGCCATCCGCGGCCACCGAGGAATACTTCCTGGCTCAATCGCTGATGCGCCAGCTGGGCAGCAACAATATCGATCATCGCCTGCGCGAGCGGGACTTCTCCGACGATCCGGCGCGGCCTTTGTCGCCGGCCTTTGCCCTGCCCCTGGCGGAGCTCGACGGCTGCGACGCCATCCTGTTGATCGGCTGCAATCCGCGCCAGGAAGCGCCCCTCGTCGGCCACCGCGTTCGCCAGGCCTGGCGCAAGGGCGCCGCGGTCACGGCCATCAATCCACTGGACTGGCCCTTCACCTTCGACACCAGCCTGGATGCCATCGTTGCACCGCAGTACATGGTGAATGAACTGGCCGCGCTGGCCGCGGCAGTGGAAAAAGCGACCGGCAGGGCGGCTCCGGCTGTCCTGCGCATCGCGCTGGACGGCGCCGAAATCGGTGAACGGCAGCAGCAGTTGGCCGAGCGCTTGAGTGCTTCCGGCAAGGGCGTGTGCCTGCTGGGCCATTTCGCCATGGCGCACCCGGACGCCGCCTGGCTGCGCACGCTGGCGGCGTACATTGCCGATGCCACGGGCAATGCCTTGAATCTCCTGGCGCATGGCGGCAATGCGACCGGCGCCTGGCTGGCCGGCGCGGTGCCGCATCGCGGACCGGGCGGGCAGGCTCTGGGAGCAGTTGGCAGCAATGCCGGGCAGATGCTGGACAACGCGCACCAAACGTACCTGCTCTGGGGCATCGAACCCGACTATGACTGCGACCATCCCACCCGGGCCATGCAGGTCCTTGCGGATGCCGAAAAAGTAATTGCGGTGGCGACGTTCGCCACCGACAGCCTGCGCCAGGTCGCCGACCTGATCCTGCCGCTGGCGCCCCATGCCGAAGCCGAGGGCAGCCTGGTCAACCTGGACGGCAAGACCCAGGCTTTTGCCGGCGCCGGTAAGGCGCAGGGCGATGCGCGCTCCGGCTGGAAGATACTCCGCAGGCTGGGCCATGAACTGGGCCTGCAGGGTTTCGGGCAGGTCAGCCTGGCCGAGGTGCGGGCCGACCTGAACCGGGCGCTTGAAGTTGGGGAAGTCACATCTTCCGCCTGCGACCTCGGGGAACCGGCCGAGCAAGCCGGTCTGCACCGCATCGGCGAAGTCGCCATGTACTCGGTGGATGCGCTGTGCCGGCGTTCGGCGCCACTGCAGGAGACCGAGCAGGCCCGCAGCGGCTTTGTCGGGCTGAACCCGGCGGATGCGCAGCGCCTCGGCGTTTCCGACGGCGTCGCCGTCCGGGTGCGCCAGGGCGAGCAACAAGCCGAGCTGGCGGTCACTGTGGATGATCGCGTCCCGCTGGGCGGAGCCTGGTTGCGCAGCGCAACCTGCGCCACGCGCGGGCTCGGACCGGCGGTAGCGCCGATTGCCATTGAACCGGCGACCGGGGAGGTGGCCTGATGTCTGATTCCTTCCTGGACCAGGCCTTGTACATGGCCTTTCTGCTGGCCAAGATCCTGGCCGTCGTGGTGCCGTTGATCCTGGCCGTAGCCTATTACACCTACATGGAACGCAAGGTCATCGGTTACATGCAGATACGCCGCGGGCCCAACCGGATCGGCCCGCTCGGCCTGTTTCAGCCGTTTGCCGACGTGTTCAAACTGTTGCTGAAAGAGATCGTCCTGCCCGAGAACGCCAACAAGTTCCTGTTCCTGCTGGCGCCCATCCTGTCGCTGGCGCCGGCCTTCGCGGCCTGGGCGGTGGTGCCGTTCGACGACTGGGCCGTCATTGCGGACATCGACGCGGGGTTGATTTACATCCTGGCTATGTCCTCGCTGGGCGTCTACGGACTGATCATCGCCGGCTGGGCGTCGAATTCGAAATACGCGTTTTTGGGCGCTCTGCGGTCATCGGCACAGATGGTGTCCTACGAGGTCGCCATGGGTTTTGCCCTGATCGGCGTACTGATCCTGGCCGGCACCCTGAACCTGAAGGAGATCGTGCTGGCCCAGCAGGGCGGCGTGTTCGACTGGTTCTGGCTGCCGTTGCTGCCCCTCTTCGTCATCTACGTCATTTCCGGTGTGGCCGAGACCAACCGCGCCCCGTTCGACGTCGCCGAAGGCGAGTCGGAGATCGTGGCCGGCTTCCACGTGGAGTATGCAGGCGCGGGCTTCGCCATGTTCTTCCTTGCCGAGTACGCCAACATGATCCTGATCTCGGCACTGACCGCGGTCATGTTCGCCGGCGGATGGCTGTCTCCGTTCGAAGGCATTCCGGTCATCGGCGACACTTTCCTGGGTGCGGGCAGCATTTTCTGGTTCCTGGCCAAGACGGTGTTCTTCATGTACCTGTTCCTGTGGTGGCGTGCGACGTTTCCGCGTTATCGCTATGACCAGATCATGCGGCTGGGCTGGAAGGTCTTCGTGCCGATCACGATCGTCTGGGTCATGGTCGCTGCCGTGATCTCGGTGTTTGGCCTGATCGACAGGGGAATGTGAGCATGAATGCCATCACCCGTTACCTGAAGAGCCTCATGTTGCTGGAGCTGGCGAAGGGAGCCGGCGTCACGCTGCACTATTTCTTCCAGCCGAAGTTCACCATCAACTATCCGGAAGAGAAAACTCCGAAGTCGAACCGCTTCCGCGGACTGCACGCCCTGCGCCGCTATCCGAACGGCGAGGAGCGCTGCATCGCCTGCAAGCTTTGCGAGGCGGTCTGCCCGGCGCTGGCAATCACCATCGACTCTGCGCAGCGCGAGGACGGCACGCGGCGCACGACGCGCTACGAGATCGACCTGTTCAAGTGCATTTACTGCGGGTTTTGCGAGGAATCGTGCCCGGTCGATTCGATCGTCGAGACGGACATCCACGAATTCCATTTCGAAAACCGTGGCGAACACATCATGAACAAGGAAAAACTGCTGGCCGTCGGTGACCGCTTCGAAGAGAGCATCGCCGCCAACCGCAGACAGGACGCAGCGTATCGCTGAGCGGAGCCCGAGCCATGCCGATCTATGAAATAGTGTTTTACGCCTTCTCCCTGGTCATGCTGGGGGCGGCAGTGATGGTCATCACGGTGCGCAACCCCGTATTCGCCGCCCTGAGCCTGGTACTCGCGTTTTTCAGCGCGGCGGGGATCTGGATGCTGCTGGAAGTAGAATTCCTGGCCATCATCCTGGTCCTGGTCTATGTCGGAGCGGTGCTCGTGTTGTTCCTGTTCGTCATCATGATGCTGGATATCAACGTGGAGCCGCTGCGGGAGGGTTTCATGCGCTACCTGCCGGCCGGCGTGGTCGTGGCCCTGTTGATGGTCGCGGAATTGCTGCTGGTCGTGTGGGCGCGCGGCCGTTTCGATGCCAGCGGCTTCCCGCTGCCGGCGCCGAACCCGGCCGGCTACAGCAACACCAAGGCTGTGGGTGAACTGCTGTTCACCGAATACCTGCTGGCTTTCGAGGTCGCCGGCGTGGTGCTGCTGGTCGCTATCATCGCCGCAGTGGCGTTGACGCTCAGGCAGCGCACGGGGACCCGCCGGCAGAATCCGGCCGCCCAGGTCCGGGTGCAGCGCGATGAGCGCGTCCGCCTGGTGAAGATGGACCCCGAGCCCCGGCAAGGGCGCTGAGGAGACGATCATGCTGACACTCGCACATTTCCTCACGCTCGGCGCGTTGCTGTTCGTGCTCGGCGTGGCCGGCATTTTCCTGAACCGGAAGAACGTAATCATCCTGCTGATGTGCATCGAATTGATGCTGCTGGCGGTGAACATGAATTTCGTGGCCTTCTCGCGCTTTCTCGGCAATTACGACGGCCAGGTTTTCGTGTTTTTCATTCTGACCGTTGCCGCTGCGGAGGCGGCGATCGGCCTCGCGATCCTGGTGGTGTTGTTCCGCAATCGCCAGACCATCAACGTGGCCGACCTGGACGAGCTGAAGGGCTGATATGTCTCTGAAAACGATCTTGGTGCTGATTCCACTGCTGCCGCTGATCGCGGCGGCCGTCGCGGGCCTCTTGCGCAAGCCGATTGGCCGGGCAGGCGCCCACTGGGTGACGATCCTCGGCGTGGCGGTCTCCTTCGGCCTGTCAGCCTATGTCCTGTATCTGCAGGTGGCCGAAAACCTCGGCATCCAGAACGTGACGGTTTACACCTGGATGATCTCCGACGGCATCCGCTTCGAAGTCGGTTTCCTGATCGACCACCTGACGGTCCTGATGATGACCGTGGTGAGCTTCGTGTCGTTCATGGTGCACATCTACACCATCGGCTACATGGCGGACGACCCGGGTTACCAGCGGTTTTTCAGCTACATTGCGCTGTTCACGTTCTCGATGCTGATGCTGGTTATGTCGAACAACTTTCTGCAGCTGTTCTTCGGCTGGGAAGCCGTCGGCCTTGTCTCGTACCTGCTGATCGGGTTCTGGTTCAAACGGGATTCGGCGGTCTATGCGGGGTTGAAGGCATTCCTGGTCAACCGGGTGGGTGACTTCGGCTTCCTGCTCGGCATCGCGGCCGTGCTCTACTGTTTCGGCACGCTCGATTATGCCGAAACCTTCGCCCGCGCCAATGGTATCGCCGGCCGCACGGTCACCATCATCCCCGGATTCGAGTGGCAATGGATTACCGTGATCTGCGTCTGTCTGTTCATCGGCGCCATGGGCAAGTCGGCGCAGGCGCCGCTGCATGTGTGGCTACCCGACTCGATGGAGGGCCCGACGCCCATCTCCGCCCTGATCCACGCCGCCACCATGGTGACTGCGGGTATTTTCATGGTAGCCCGCATGTCGCCGCTGTTCGAACTCAGCGATGCGGCCCTGAGCTTCGTCATGCTGATCGGTGCCGTGACCGCATTTACGATTGGAGTTATTGGTATCGTGCAAAACGACATAAATAGTGTCATCGCCTATTCGACGCTCTCACAATTGGGCTATATGACC
>JAPHSB010000035.1 GCA_026193295.1 Lysobacterales bacterium | reverse complement strand
TGTGCCAATCCATCCGGGCGCGGGGACGCGTCAATCCGGTGCTTATTTCGAACGTCAACGACATTCCGCGTGAGCTGCCGTCCATGTTGGAAGACGACGATCTGGTGTTGCTGCTGGGGGCCGGAAACATCGGCGCGGTCGCGCAGGCTATCCGGGAAAACGGCTTCGCTGAGGAGGTCCACCCGTGAGCATGGCGCCACCCCTGAAAATTCGCGACCCAAAACAGTTCGGTCGGGTCGGGCTGGTCATCGGCGGCGACAGCGCCGAGCGCGAAGTGTCGCTCAACGGTGGCCGGGCAGTGAGCGCGGCGCTCGAGCGCAACGGCATTGACTGCCAGGTGTTCGACGGCCCCCAGGTCCTGTTCGATGCCATCGGGCGTGGCGAGGTGGATCGTGTCTTCAACCTGCTGCATGGACCGGGCGGCGAGGACGGGTCGCTGCAGGGCGCCCTCCAGTTGATGCATGTCCCGGTCACCGGCGCCAACCTGGCCGCTTCCGCACTGACGATGGATAAGGTCCGCTCCAAGTGGATTTGGGAGCGCAACGGCATCGATACCCCGCCTTTCGAGTGTTTCGGGCCCGACGACGACGGCTACACACGGGCTCTGGACCGCTTTGGCCTGCCGCTGTTCGTCAAGCCTACCGGCCTCGGATCGAGTATCGGCATCTCCCGGGTCGCGGCGGCTGACCAGTTGGAGGCCGCGGTGGCCCTCGCTCGCGAATATGGCGACTGGGTCATCATCGAGGCCGGCATCAGTGGCAAGGAGTACTTCGCCGGCGTGCTGGGCCGCATGACGCTGCCGCTGATCCGCATCGAGACGCCGCGGGCCTTCTACGACTACGAGGCGAAATACGAATCGGACGAAACGCGCTATTTCTGTCCCTGCGGCCTGCCGGAAGACCAGGAGGCCGAACTCCGGGCCAGGTCGCTGAAAGCGTTTGACATCCTGGGCGCTTCCGGCTGGGGCCGGGTCGATTTCCTGCTCGATGCCACCGGCAAGGCCTGGTTCCTGGAAGTCAACACCACGCCCGGCATGACCGATCACAGCCTGGTGCCGCAGGCCGCGGCCGTGCTGGGGATCGGATTCGACGAACTGGTCTGGCGGATCCTGGAGACCAGCCTGTGAACCGCCACGGCGCCACACAGCTCGCCAGGCAGGGCGGATTCGCCAGCAGTCTATTGGTGATCATCGGGCTGTTTCTGATCACGCTGGCGGCGCTCGCCTGGGTCAGCATGGGCATCTTCACCAGCGAGCGCTGGCCCATCCGCTGGCTGGAAATCAACGGCGCCTTCCAGCGCGTCAGCGCGGAACAATTGCGCGCCAACCTGTCTTCCGAAGTCGGCACCAGCTTCTTCACCGTGAACCTGCAGGAATTGCAGGAGGCGGCCGCGCGGATCTCCTGGGTTTCAGCCGCGCGGGTCCAGAAGCAGTGGCCCGACACGATCCGTGTCTCCGTCGAGGAATACGCCCCGGTCGCGCACTGGAACCGCGGCCAACTGGTGGCGGACAACGGCGCATTGTTCGCGGTGCCGGAGGCCGACGAAATCCAGGGGTTGCCGTGGCTGCAAGGGCCCGAAACGCGCCTGACCGAAGTGTTGCAGACCTGGGTCGGGCTGGATGAGTTGCTGACGCCACTGGGGCTGGAGATTGAGCAGATCAAGCTGGACGGCCGGGGGGCCTGGTCGCTGGTGCTCGACAACGGCACCCACGTGCAGCTGGGCCGGGACTCCACAGTCGAGCGCCTGGAGCGGTTGCTGGCCAGCTGGGAGCCGCTGATGCGGGAGAGGCAAGCGCCTCCACGGGACGTGGATCTCAGATATACCAACGGTTTTGCCGTTGCCTGGCCGCAGGCGGCCGATCCGGCGACGACGAAAAAGATGTGAAGGCGGCACAGATGGAAAAGACGCGCGAACGGGACGCTCAATGAAACCAAAGAAACCTGAGAAATCACTGGTGGTCGGGCTGGATGTGGGGACCTCCAAGATCGTGGCCATCGTTGGCGAGAGCCAGCCGGACGGCAGCGTCGAGGTCATCGGGCTGGGTTCGCACCCGTCGACCGGGCTGCGGCGCGGCGTCGTGGTCGACATGGCCTCCACGGAACAGGCCATCCAGCGGGCGGTGGAAGAAGCGGAACTGATGGCAGGATGCGAAATCCACTCGGTGTATGCCGGGATCTCGGGCAGCCATATCCGCAGCCTCAATTCGGACGGCACGGTGGCAATCAAGGACAAGGAAGTGTCCGAGGGCGACGTTGAGCGCGTGCTGGACGCGGCCCGGGCCGTGCCGGTCGCGGCCGACCAGAAGATCCTCCACGTGCTGCCGCAGGAATACGTCATAGACAACCAGGACGGGATC
>JAPHSB010000236.1 GCA_026193295.1 Lysobacterales bacterium | reverse complement strand
GGGATTGTGGCAGCAGGCGTGGAAAAGGACCACGTCGCCCGGGCCGCGATCATGCAAGGCGCTCATCATGTCGTCATAGCGCAGCGCGCTGTTCTGCCGGTCGAAGTAGGGGTAGCTGTCCAGCGTGAGGCCCGAGGCGGTAAAAATGGCGTTGTGATTGGCCCAGGTCGGATCGCTGACCCATACCCGCGCATCCGGACTGGCCGCCTTGATCACGTCCGCGCCGACCCGCAGCGCGCCGGTGCCACCTGGGGTCTGGACGGTGCGCACGCGGTTCTGCTCGCGCACGGCGCCTGCGCTGCCGAAAATCAGTTCCTGCATGCCGCTGTTGAAGCCGGGCACGCCACGCGGGCCGAGGTACGACTTGCTGGTCTGGGTGCTGTCCAGCACCCGCTCTGCTTCCAGGACGCACTGCAGGATCGGCGTGTTGCCGTGTTCGTCACGGTAGACACCGATGCCGAGATCGATCTTCCTGGGGTTGGTGTCGGTAGCATGGGCCATGATGATGCCCAAAATCGGATCGGGCGGTACGGCTTTGAGGCGGTCAAGCATGGAGGAAATTCCCGGTGGCTCTTAAAGGGCGGATTGTCGCCTTCGTGGCTGGTCAAGGCAAGGGCCTGGGTCAACAAAAGCATCATCGGGGACAGGCAAAAAAAAGCCCCGCAAGCGGGGCTTTTCACTTATTGATTCTTGATCGTTGTTGTTGTGGGAACCTGGTGCCCAGGAGAGGACTTGAACCTCCACTACCTTTCGATAACTAGCACCTGAAGCTAGCGCGTCTACCAATTCCGCCACCTGGGCTTAAAAAGGCGGAGGAAAAGGGGGAACCTCCGCCTTGGGGATGATTCCCGGAAAAAAGGGGGGTTCCCGGGAATCGGAGCGTACTCTAGTAACAATGGGCTCCGAAGTCAATAAAAACAGGGCTACAATGCACGTATGAACGATACCTTTTCAGATTTGCGCGACAGCGGACGGCTCGACGGTACAGCGCCCGAACGGCGGGACATACTCGGTCTTTTGGAAGACCAGGGCAGGCCACTGCAGCGACGCGAGATCGTCGAGCGCCTGGGCGTCACCAGTGACATCAGCCGCGAGATCCTGAGGCGCCGCCTGAAGGCCATGGTGCGCGACGGCCAGTTGATCAAGAACCGTCGCGGCGCTTACGGCCTGCCGGCCAGGATGGACCTGGTCTCCGGCCGTGTCAGCGCGCACAAGGACGGCTTCGGCTTCGTGATCCCCGACGACGGCGAGTCCGATCTGTACCTCTCGCCGCGGCAGATGCGCAGCGTGCTGCACGGTGACCGCGTGCTGGCTTCGGTGATCGGATTGGACTCACGCGGCCGGCGCGAGGGCGCCGTGGCCGAGATTCTCGAGCGGGCGCATAGCCGGGTGGTGGGGCGCTTCGTCGAGGAGAGCGGTATTGCATTGATCGTCCCCGATGATCCGCGCATCAGCCATGACATCCTGGTGCCGCTGGGCGCCACTGCAGGCGCCAGGCCCGGCCAGGTGGTGGTGGTGGAGATCACTCAGCAGCCGGCCGAGCGCCAACCGCCGGTCGGGCGCGTGGTCGAGATCCTGGGCAAGAGTGGCGCGCCCGGCATGGCCACCGAAATCGCCCTGCGCAATTTCGATATCCCCTGGGAGTGGCCCGAGGGTGTCGAGGAGCAGGCAGCTTCGTTCGGCGCCGCGGTGACCGAGGAAATGACCGTTGCCCGCAGGGATCTGCGCGATCTGCCGCTGGTGACGATCGACGGTGCGGACGCCCGCGATTTCGACGACGCGGTGTTTGCCCAGCGGCGCAACAACGGTTGGCGCCTGGTGGTGGCGATTGCCGATGTGGCGACCTACGTCAAGCCGGGTACCGACCTGGACCGCGAGGCCCTCAACCGGGCGACCTCTGTGTACTTCCCGCAGCGGGTCGTGCCGATGTTGCCCGAGGCCCTGTCCAACGGGTTGTGCTCCCTCAAGCCGGACGAAGACCGCCTGTGCCTGGTATGCGACATGTCCATCAGCGATGCGGGCACGGTGACCCGGGCCCGCTTCGACTCTGCGGTGATGCGCTCGCAGGCGCGCCTGACCTATGACCAGGTGTGGGAGTGGATCGTCAGCGGCGAGCCGGAAATACGGCCTGGCGCCGCCGCGGTGTCCGCTTCGCTGCGGGACCTGTACGGCTTGTACAAAGCCCTGCGCCGTGCCCGCACGCAACGCGGGGCGATCGATTTCGAGAGCACCGAGGTGCAGTTCCGCTTCGACGAGCGCGGCGCAGTCGAGGACATCGTGCCCTATGAGCGCAACGACGCCCACATGCTGATCGAAGAATGCATGATCACCGCCAACGTCGAGGCCGCCAACTTCCTGCTGCGCCAGCACATCGCCGCGCCGTTCCGGGCGCACGAACCGCCGCCGCCGGACAAGCTGGAGTCTCTGGAACAGTTTCTGCGCGGGCTGGGCATCCGCGTGCCCTGGAAGGGTCGGCCGCAGCCCCGACATTTCGAACAGATCGTGCAGCAGGTCAAGGGCCGGGACGACCGGCACCTGGTCATGGCGGTGTTGTTGCGCGCGCAGAGCCTGGCGACCTACCAGGCCGTCAACAGCGGGCACTTTGGCCTGGCG
>JAPHSB010000106.1 GCA_026193295.1 Lysobacterales bacterium | reverse complement strand
CTCACCGAGGCCCTGGTCGAGGGCATGCGCATCGTCGGTATCGATTTCCGCGACGGCATCCTGTTCGTTCCCGAAGTGCTGATGGCGGCCAACTCGATGAAGGCCGGGATGGCGATCCTGCGGCCGCTGCTGGCAGAAACCGGCGCGCCGAAAATGGGCAAGATCGTCATCGGCACCGTCAAGGGCGACATCCACGACATCGGCAAGAACCTGGTGGGCATGATGATGGAAGGCGCCGGTTTCGAGGTCTACGATCTCGGCATCAACGTGGAGGCGGACAAGTACCTGGCCGCGCTCGAGGAGCACAAGCCCGATATCCTGGGCATGTCCGCGCTGCTGACAACGACGATGCCCTACATGAAGGTGGTCATCGACACGATGAAGGAGCGCGGCATCCGTGATGACTACATCGTCATGGTGGGTGGCGCGCCGCTGAACGAGGAATTCGGCGCCGCCATCGGCGCGGACGCCTATTGCCGGGATGCCGCGACCGCGGTCGAGACCGCCAAGGAACTGATCAGGAAGGCGTCCTGAACCCGAAGGCCCCTACAACCCTGGTGATTGCCTGCGGCGCCATCGCCCGCGAGCTGGTGCGCATCCGTGACCTGAACGGCTGGACGCACATCGAGTTCCAGTGCCTGCCGGCCGAGCTGCACAACCGGCCGGAGAAAATTCCGGCCGCCGTGCTGGCGAAAATTGAAGGACAACGCGAACACTACGAACACATTTTCGTGGGCTACGCGGATTGTGGCACCGGCGGCCTGCTGGACCGGGCGCTGGTGGGTACCGGGGTGGAACGCATACCCGGCGCCCATTGCTACGAGTTTTACGCCGGCAGCGAGGCTTTCGCACAGCTGGCCGAAGAGGAGCCGGGCAGTTTTTACCTGACCGATTTCCTGGTGCGGCATTTCGAGCGCCTGGTGGTGCGGGGACTGGGCCTGGACCGTCAACCGGCCCTGCTTCCTGTATATTTCGGCAACTACCGCCGGGTGGTCTACATTGCGCAGACCGAAGACCCTGAGCTACAGGCCATGGCCCGCAGCCATGCGGATTTCCTGGGCCTCGAGTACCATTACCGCCCATGCGGCGACAGGCCCTTGGCGCTGGCGCTTAGACCTGTCCTGGCACAGGAGCAGACATGCCAAAACTGATCACCATCTACTGGCGGGACATCCCGGCCCAGGTCATCGGGCAGCAAGGGCGGCAGCGCATCAAGCAGGAGCTGGACAAGCGCTTCGCGGTGGCGATCGACCGCGCGGCCATGCGTGCCGGCAAGGGTTCGAGCAACGCTTACCTCGAGGAATGGCGTCGCGAGAACCGGCCCTGCGAGGGCGATGTGGCCGCTGCGGTACGTGACGAGGTCGCGCGGCTCGAAGCGCAGTTTCCGGACGACCTGTTGGAAGCCACCGTCAAGAACGGCGGCAAATTGAGGCAAACATGACAGACACCGTTATCAGTTCAGCATCCAGGGAAGTCGTGATCGGTTTCGACCAGCCTTTCGTGGTCATCGGCGAGCGCATCAACCCGACCGGCCGCAAGCTCCTGGCCGAGGAAATGAAGGCCGGCGATTTCAGCCGCGTGGAGGCGGACGCCATGGCCCAGGTCGCCGCGGGCGCGCAGGTGCTGGACGTCAACGCCGGCATTCCGCTGGCCGATGAACCGGCCCTGATGGCCCGCGCCGTGAAACTGGTGCAGTCGCTGACCGACGTGCCGCTGTCGATCGACTCCTCGGTGCTCGAGGCGCTGGAGTCCGGCCTGGCGGCCTACCAGGGCAAGGCCCTGCTGAACTCGGTGACGGGCGAGGAGGATCGCCTCGAACGGGTGCTGCCCCTGGTGAAGAAGCATGGCGCCGCGGTGGTGGCCATCTGCAACGACGACACCGGCATCTCGACCGATATCGACGTGCGTTTCGAAGTGGCGAAGAAGATCGTGCAGCGCGCCGCCGACTACGGCATCCCCGCCTGCGACGTGGTGGTCGATCCGCTGGTGATGCCGGTGGGTGCAATGGCCGACGCCGGCGTGCAGGTGTTCAAACTGATCCGGCGCCTGCGCGAGGAACTCAAGGTCAACACGACTTGCGGCGCTTCCAACGTCAGTTTCGGCCTGCCGCACCGGCACGGCCTGAACCCGACCTTCCTGGCGATGGCCATCGGCGCCGGCATGACGTCGGCGATCACCAACCCGCTGGAGGCGCCGCTGATGCAGGCGGTGCGCGGCGCCGACGTGCTGATGGATCACGACCCGCAGTGCGCCAACTGGATCAGCGCTTACCGCCAGCCGTCCGCGGCCGGCACCCGGGAGCGCCGCAGCACGCGCCGGCGGCGTCCGGAAGCCGGCTGAGCGGCGGCCCAACCGCAGCGAAGCGCTGGCTGAGCCTCAACCGATAATGACGGACACCGCACTGATCGTCTTCAGCCCGTCCGGCAAGCGCGGGCGTTTCCCGGTGGGCACCCCGGTGCTGCAGGCGGCGCGCGAACTGGGCGTGGACATCGATTCGATCTGCGGCGGACGGGCCCGTTGCGGGCGCTGCCAGGTCGAGGCGGTCGAAGGCAGCTTCGCCAAGGAAAACATCGTTTCCACCGGCCGGCATCTCAGTGCGATGGGCGAGACCGAGCAGTATTGCGAACAGCGCGGCCGCCTGCGGCCGGGCAACCGGCTCAGCTGCCAGGCACAGATCCTGGGTGACGTGCGCATCGATGTGCCCGCCAGCAGCCAGGTCCACCACCAGGTGGTGCGCAAGGACTACGAGGCGCGCGACATCCAGCTCGACCCCGTGGTGCATCTCTACTTCGTCGAGGTCGACGAGCCCGACATGCACCGCCAGGAGGGCGACCTGCAGCGCCTGGAAAAAGCCCTGGAACGGGAATGGGGGCTGACCGGCCTGAGCTGCGACCTGCGCGTGTTGCAGGACCTGCAGCCGGCGCTGCGCGCGGGCGGCTGGAGCATCACGGTGGCGGTGCGCCACGGCGAGCAGATCATTGCCGTTTGGCCCGGCTTCCGCGACCAGGCCTGTGGCGCCGCGGTCGACGTGGGCTCGACCACCATCGCGGTGCACCTCTGCGACCTCACGCGGGGCGAAGTGGTGGGCAGTGCGGGCGCCATGAACCCCCAGATCCGTTTCGGCGAGGACCTGATGAGCCGCGTCTCCTACGCCATGCTCAATCCCGAGGGCGCGCCGCAGATGACCCGGGCCGTGCGCCGGGCGATCAGCGAGCTGATCGGCCAGACCGCGGAACAGGCCGGCATCGATCCGGCCGACGTGCTGGAGCTGACCCTGGTCGGCAACCCGGTCATGCATCACCTGCTGCTGGGCATCGATCCCACGCCGCTGGGTACGGCGCCGTTCGCGCTGGCGACCGACCACGCGCTCGATGTATGGGCCGTGGAGTACGACATCGACATTCACCCCAACGCGCGGGCCTACGTGCTGCCCTGCATCGCCGGCCACGTCGGTGCGGACACCGCGGCGGTGATGCTGGCCGAGACGCCCTGGGAGCGCGATGACATCAGCCTGATCATCGACGTCGGCACCAACGCCGAGATCGTTCTGGGCAACCGCGAGCGGCTGCTGGCTGCTTCCAGCCCCACCGGGCCGGCTTTCGAGGGTGCTCAGATCAGCGCGGGGCAGCGCGCCGCGCCGGGCGCCATCGAGCGGGTGCGAATCGACCCGCAAACGCTGGAGCCCAGGTTCCGCGTGATCGGTTGCGAACTGTGGTCGGATGACCCGGG
>JAPHSB010000092.1 GCA_026193295.1 Lysobacterales bacterium | reverse complement strand
GGACGGCTCGAGCGCGTCCTGAGCCCGAACGCCCGATGCCTCAACACAACTTATAGCTCGTAGGCCCAGACCAGCACGGTCGTCAGCACCAACCACAGGCCGATGGCCAACGGCAGCCCGGTACGCACGAAATCGCCGAATTTGTAACCGGCAGCGTTCATCAGCAGGATATTGGTCTGGTAAGCCATGGGCGTCACGAAGCTGAGGTTGGCGCCGAACAGCACCGCCAATACAAAGGGTTCGAGCGGCAGGCCGAGTCGTTGCGCGATGCCGATGGCGATCGGCGTGCCGATTACGGCAGCGGCGTTGTTGGACACGATATTGGTCAGGATGCCCATCATCAGCATCAGTCCGCCAAGGGCCAAGGCCGGCGGGGCCCCGAAGGTGACGTACACGAACAGTTTCGCGAGATAGTCGGCCCCGCCCGTTTTCATCAATGCCGCACCCATGGCGAGCGAGGACACGATGATCAGGACAACCTGGGTGTTCAGCGCATTCATGGCGTCTTTCCAGTTGAGGCACCCGGTCAGAATGAGCGCGCAAAAACCCAGCACGGCGCTGATTTCGATCGGCATGATGTCAAGAGCGGCAAGCAGCACCACGCCGAGCATGATCGCCAGCGCCAGCGGCGCCTTGCGTGTACTGGGTAACTGGATGCTGCCGTCCAGCACCAGGAATTCGGCAGTCTGCTTCAGTTCGCGCAGGTTCTCCGGCGTCGACTGGACCAGCAGTACGTCGCCAGACCGCAGTTTGACTTCGTCCAGGCCGGGTGATTTGCGCGCTTGCGACTCCTCATACCGGTCGAAAGCCAGCAGGCGCAGGCCGTACTTCGAGCGCAGGCGCGCGTTGCCAATGCGCACGCCGTTGAGTTGCGAGGCCGGAGTGATCACGACCTCCGCGATTTGCTGCCCTTCCGCACTGAGCGGGTGTTCCGCATCAACAGCCTGGTCGCCGGAAAACAGGGTGCCGCC
The DNA here is from genome assembly GCA_026193295.1 of Lysobacterales bacterium. GTDB lineage: Bacteria > Pseudomonadota > Gammaproteobacteria > Xanthomonadales > SZUA-36 > CALKKN01. Next base: position 2,930 of record JAPHSB010000092.1, on the reverse strand, counting down.
CAACAGTCGTGCCAGTTCCCGCAGGTTGGACTGGGTGTCGCTGGTAGTGATGCGGTCACCGGATTTCAGGACGACGTCCGGAAGTGGATTGATAAATACGCCCTGTCCGCGCTGGATGGATTCGACTTTCATGCCCTCGCCCCCGCGCAGCAACGCTTCCGCCAGGGTTCTTCCCACCACCGGGCTGCCGCTGTCCAGCCGGATCTGCGCTGTGTACAAACGGGAAACGACCCCGCTCATGGGTGGTTGCCGTTCCGGGATGATGCGCGGCACGACCAGCCACAGGTAGAGCACGGCGAAGAAGCCGGCGACGCTGGCCGGGCCGAGGAAATCGAACATGTTGAAGGAATCCATGCCCATGTCCGCCGCCACGTTCACCACCAGCAGGTTGGTCGAGGTGCCGATGGTCGTGGCCATGCCGCCGAGGATGCTGGCGAAACCCATCGGGATCAGCGTGCCGGATGGAGACTCGCCCATGCGCACTGCGACACCCATCAGGATGGGCAGCATCAGCACGACGATCGGCGTGTTGTTGATGAACGCGCTCAGGGCTGCGGTAATCAGGATCGTGAACAACAGCGAAATAGCCGGCCCCCGCCGCCAGAGCTTGGCCAGGAAGCGGCCGACGGGCTCCAGTGCGCCGGTGCGGATCAAACCTTCGCCGACGATCATCAGGCCGCACACCGCGATCAAAGCCTTGTGTCCGAAGCCGAGGAAAAAATCGCTCGCCTGCAGCACCCTGCCATCGCTTTCGAAGGGGAAAACGGTGAAGCCCACCGTGAGTGCAACCAGCACCAGCAGGCTGGTCGTCTGCAGCGGGATATTGTCACGCGTGAACAGGATCAGCGCCACGAAGATCAGGACCATCACGGCGAGTGCGTGGGTATTGGGAAGAGCCAGTTCCAGCATGCTAGTCGCTCACTTCGGACAGTAATCGGTCCAGCTCGTCATGAGTCTCCACCGGCGGCAGGCATTGCGTGCCCCGGCACAGCCAGGCGGTCACTGGCCGGTCCGACCGGAATTCACTCAGAACGCCCGGCAGACCGTCGACCGTTGGGCCAACCAGATAGCAGTCTAACCGATAGCGGCGTTCGACCCATTGTTTCATCGCGTTGCCGGCTTCCAGCTGCGTTCCGGATATGACCAGCTTGGATGCTGGCCGAACCGCGTCCATCAGGGCGGTGAGCAACGTCGCGAATGCCAGGGGGCTGTCCTGCAGTTGCGGCATCGCGCGCAACAGGGCGAGCTCAGCGGCCTCTGTGTAGCGGGGCTCGCCCAGCAGGCGGCCCAGTCGGTTCAGGGCCAGGATGGCAATGCCGTTTCCACTGGGCGTCGCGTCGTCCTGGAATATCATGCTGCGGGTGATCGGCACTTCGACAGCGGCATCGCTAAAGAAGAACCCACCGGCGGCCGGATCGGCGAAGCGCCCCAGCAAGGCATCCGCGAGCTCGATGGCGAAGTCGAGCCATTCCCGGCTCCAGCGGGCCGCCAGGAAGTCCAGCAGGGCGTTCAGCAGCCAGGCATAGTCGTCCAGGTAGGCATGAAAGCGGGCTTCGCCGCCGTTGAACACCGCCCACAGCACCCCGTCTCGCCACAAGTCGCGGCGAATGAAGCAGAGAATCTCCTCCGCCCGTTCCAACCACTCCTCCCTCCCCAGGGCCCTTGCAGCGCGCACGTAGCCACCGGCCAGCAGGGCATTCCAGGACGTCAGCTGCTTGTCGTCGAGGGTCGGGTGCACACGCGACCGGCGGTGTTCCAGCAGGTCATGCCGGGCCTCGGCCAGGATGGCCTCGATTTCTTCTTCAGGCAGCTCGAATTCCCGGCTCAGCGTGGCCGCGGGCACGCGGCGCTGCAGGTGCCAGGCGCGGTTTTCGAAGTTTGGCGGTTGGTCCAGGCCATAGGCACGCCGAAACAGACCAAGAGCCGATGCTGCAAGGCATTCCGCAAGCTCGTCGCTCGACCAGACGTGGAAGCCGCCCTCTTCGCCGGCGGCATCCGCATCGATGCTCGCTGCGTAACCGCCGGAGGATTGCCGCATCATGGACTGCAGCCAGTCGGCGATACCTTCGGCGGCCGACCGCAGGGTCGGATTGCTCCAGCGCGCGGCGCCTTCCGCGTAGAGGGGCAGCAGCATCGCATTGTCGTAGAGCATTTTCTCGAAGTGCGGGATTGTCCACGTGCCGTCAACGCAGTAACGGAAGAAGCCGCCATCGAGATGATCGCGCAAACCGCTCAGGGCCATTTTTTCGAGTGTGAATTCCAGGGCCTGCCCGAGGTCGGCGCCCTCCGGTTGCGCGGTCAGCGCGTCAACGGCCTCGAGCAGCGGGGCCTGGGGAAAGCGGGGCGCGCTGCCGAAGCCGCCGTTGACCGTGTCGAAACGCGATCGCAGCAATTCGGTGCTGCGCTGGAAAACCGCCTTGGCGGCCTGCTCGTCGGCAAGTGCTTCGCCGCCCTCGCCGGCGCCATGGATGGATTCCAGCGCCGCGCGCAGCCGGGCTCCCTGGCTTTGCCGCTCGTCACCGTGGTCGCGATACCACTCGTCGATGGCTGTCAGCACCTCGCGGAACGCAGGCATCCCGAAGCGTCGGTCGCGCGGGAAATAGGTGCCCGCGAAGAACGGAACCAGGTCTGCCGGATCGAGGAACACGGTCAGCGGCCAGCCACCGCCGCGTCCGGTCAATAGCTGGTGTGCGAGCTGGTATATCCGGTCCAGGTCCGGCCGTTCTTCGCGGTCGACCTTGATATTGACGAATAGCCGGTTCATCAACTCGGCGGTTGCTTCGTCTTCGAACGATTCATGGGCCATCACGTGGCACCAGTGACAGGCGCTGTAGCCAATCGACAGCAGGATGGGCCGTTGCGCATCCCGGGCCATGTCGAGCGCCGCCTGGTCCCAGGGTTGCCAATGCACCGGGTTGTCCGCGTGTTGG
>JAPHSB010000221.1 GCA_026193295.1 Lysobacterales bacterium | reverse complement strand
TCATAGGGGTCGTCAGCCAGGGGTCCCACCACCGCCAAGGACTTGAGTTTGCCGGCATCCAGCGGCAGGGTCCGGTCCCGGTTTTCCAATAGGACGAGGCTCTGCAGGGCGGCCTCGCGTGCAACGGCGAGGTGCTCGTCATTGCCGGTAGGGGGAAACGCCGCGGGGTCCGTGTAGGGGTTTTCGAAAAGCCCGAGTGCAAATTTCACGCGCAGAATGCCCGCGACCATCTCGTCGATCAGCGCCATGTCGATCCGGCCCTCTTCGAGCAAGCCGGCCAAATGATCGCCATAGGTGCTGGTCGCCATTTCCATGTTGATGCCGGCGGTGACCGCGGCCAGTGCGGCCTCCCGGTCGTTGGCCGTGATCCCGTGCACCGAGAGTTGCTCGATCGAGGCCCAGTCGCTGACCACGAAGCCCTGGAAGCCCCACTCTTCGCGCAGGACCTGTCTCATGAGGAATTCGTTGGCCGTGGCCGGCACGCCGTTCAGGTCGCTGAAGGACGCCATCAGCGTCGCGACCCCGGCGTCCACCGCGGCCTTGAAAGGACGCAGATAAACGTTGCGCAACTCGTTTTCCGGGATATTGGTCGTGTTGTAGTCCCGGCCGCTCTCGCTCGCCCCGTAGCCCGCGAAGTGTTTGGCACAGGCCGCGATCGTGCCCGGCAATGCCAGGTCATCGCCCTGGAATCCCCGGACCATGGCCGCGCCGAGCACACTGTTGAGATAGGGGTCCTCGCCGGCACTCTCGGCAATACGGCCCCAGCGCGGGTCGCGGCTGACGTCGATCATCGGCGCAAAGGTCCAATTGACCCCACTGGACGCGGCCTCCAGCGCCGCCATTCTGGCGCCTTTCTCCACCAGCCCGGCATTGAAACTGGCTGCCTGCCCGAGCGGAATAGGCAACACCGTGCGGAACCCGTGGATGACGTCGCGCCCGATCAACAGCGGAATCCCAAGACGGCTTTCCTCGACAGCAATACGTTGCAGCTCGTTGACCGTGCCGACGTCAACTTCATTCAGAATCGAGCCAATGCGGCCAGCCCTCAACGCACCGGCCAGTTCGTCCGTAATCGCACCGCCCGCCCCGTTCACCTGGGACATCTGGCCGACCTTTTCTTCCAGTGTCATGCGTTCAAGAAGTGCGCTGACGCGCTCTTCGAATGGTCCCACCAGGCCGGCGGCTTCACTGGTCATGGTCATCAGGAAGAGTCCTGCAAGTAGAATGATTCCGCCACGCCGAGCCATCATGCCCCGAGAAGCGCGGTGGAGCCCCGGCTAACCAGCTGCGGCTCAAAACGATTGCGGATTTCCAGGCCTTCGACCCCGTAAACATCGCGCAGAACGCAGCGCGCAGCCATCTGTCCCATTTCGGCGATCGGATAATTGATGGTCGACAAAGCCGGATGCATATAGCGAGTGAAAAACACATTGTCGAAGCCGATGACGGACAGGTCACGCGGCAGTGTCATCCCGCTCTCCCGAACAACCACAATGGCGCCGGCAGCCATTACGTCATTGGCGCACACCAGGCCTGTGAACGGCACTCGCCGCTCCAGTAAGCGTCTCATCGCGCGCTGGCCGCTGGCCTCTTGATAGTTGCCTTCCGCCACACATCTCTCATCGAAAGGCTGTCCATGCTCAGCGAGGGCACGTCGGAAACCGGCCATTCGCTGCTGTCCGTCGCTTTTCCAGAGCGGGCCTGCAATATACGCCAACTGCGTGTGGCCCAGCTCGATCAATGACTTTGTCGCCAGGTACTGTCCCTGTTCGTTATCAATGCATATGCAGTTCGCTGCCATTTGCGGAAGATCCCGCCCAATCAGCGCGACCCGCGTGCCGCTCTCGTGCAGGTCGGTCACGAAGTCATTTGAAACCGCGTAAACGTGCAAGATCAGGGCGTCGCACTGCCGCGACACAAGAAAGCCGATGCTGTCCTTTTCCTTTTCTTCGTCGCTGTGCCCGGCAGTGATGATCACGTGCTTGCCATAGGCGCGCAACTCGTCCTCGATGCTGCCCAGCATGCTGCCGAAAAACGGGCCGTGCAGTTCGGGTACCAGCACACCTACGGAGTTGGAACGATTCGAAGCCAGCGACTGGGCGATGGAGTTCGGCCGGTAACCCAGTTCCCTCATGGCAGCCTCCACCTTCTCGCGCGTCGCTGGCGTCACTTTGCCGCTGTTGTTGATGACACGCGACACCGTCGCGAGCGAAACGCCGGCGAGTTCTGAAACTTCGTAGATTGTCGCCATAAGGGAACGCCGCAGCAAAAGGAATGTAAGCGGTTACATTTTAGCCACGATCAGCGCCAAGATCAAAAAAGACGTCAACAGGGCGAAATATTCAAGGGGCAGAATTACAGTATTGTTTTACGTAGTCCTGGTGATTGGGCAGCTTGGCGACAGTCGCGTCCACATTCGCCTTGATGGTCTCCATGAACCGGGTCAGGTCCTCATCACTCATCACGTCGACCACCGGGTGGTGGTGCTTCGGTAAGATACCCTGGCCCAGCATGACCTGCAGCCAGGAACTTTCGGCGAAGAGTTCATTGGGTTCCCGGAAAATTCTCCCCGTTTCCTGGAACAGTTCTATCCGGTGCGCCAGCGAGTCGGGAACAGGCATGGTCCGGCAGTGGCGCCAAAATGGACTATCCTGCCGATTCGTCACTTTATAATGAAGAACAATAAAGTCCAGGATGTGTTCAATTTCAATCCTGGACTGGCGATTGAACTCCTCGATATCCGACTGCTGGATACCGTTCACGGGGAACGTCTGCATCAAGCGCGTGATGCCCTTCTGGATCAGGTGGATACTGGTCGATTCGAGCGGCTCGATGAATCCGCTGGCCAATCCCAGCGCAACGCAGTTTTTGTTCCAGTTCTTCAGCCGGCGCCCGGGCCGGAACTTGATCACTCTGGGTTCGGTCAGGCGTTCGCCGTCGACATTGGCCAACAAACGTTCCCGAGCCTTTTCATCGCTCAAGTACCGGCTGCAGTAAACCAGCCCGTTGCCGACCCGATGCTGCAGGGGGATGCGCCATTGCCACCCGGAGTCGTGCGCAATGGAACGCGTATAGGGAATGGCTTCCGCCACTGATTCGGTCTGCACGGCGACGGCACTGTCGCAAGGCAGCCAATGGGACCAGTCTTCGTAGCCCGTGTGCAAGGTTTGCTCGATCAGCAAGCCACGAAAACCGGTGCAGTCGATAAACAGGTCGCCCTCTACCTTCTGCCCGGAATCCAATGTGAGCGATTCGATGTACCCGTCTGCGGCGCGCGTGTTTACAGAGACAATCTTGCCCTCGACGCGTTTGCAACCGAGGTCCTCGCTGAATTTTCTCAGGAATTTCGCATACAGCGTGGCGTCGATGTGGAAAGCATAATTCAACCCCTGCTTGGGCAGGTGCGCAAACTTGTTCTTCTGCGCCGCCACGAGTTCCAGGCAGTAGTCACCAAATGGAATCTCCGAACCCCGCTCACGGTCCCTCAGCCAGAAATGCTGAAAACCGGCCGACCAGTGATCGCGGCCGGTGACGCCGAATGAGTGGATATAGTCCGCGTCAATGTCACGCCAGTTTTCGAACGAAATACCCAGTTTAAAGGTGGCCTGGGTAGCCGCCATGAAATCCTGCTCCTTGATATCCAACTGGCGGTGAAAAATGATCAGGGGGGGGATCGTTGCCTCCCCGACGCCGACCGTGCCGATCTCGTCCGACTCGACCAGGGTCACATCAACCACCGTGCCAAGCAATTTCGAGACGGTTGCGGCCGCCATCCAGCCGGCGGTTCCACCGCCGGCGATTACCACCTTCCTGATTCCGTTTTCCAAATCCTTTCCTCGTCTTTCCATCGCCCGAAGACTCAGCGATTGAGACTGTTCAGCAGATGGGCTCGTAATTTCCGGGCCTTGGTGTCATCGATCGTCGAGAGAATTCCACGCCGGTTTTCGGGGATGTGCGAAACCGTTTCTTCGTCGAATTCGAACACGTAATGCTTGAAAATGTTATGCCAGGCCCGGCGCTGCTCCGCAGGCAGGTCCCGCAGGCTGAGTAAAGCATGGATCAATACGTGTTTCGGATCGCCCATAAACTCCGGACTACGCTTCCACCAATAATTGATCAAGACGTTGAAACGGTCCAGCGCCTCCACATGGTGCCACCACATGCTGGGTATGAAAATGGCGTCGCCGGGATCCAGTTCAGCCAGCTGAGCGCTCCGCAATGCCTTTGCAAAGCGGGGAAACCTCTCGAAATCCGGGCGGTGAAAATCCACCAGGCTTGGCGACTGCCCCGCGGGCGTAAAGTCCAGCGGCCCCACGTAGAGGTTCTCGAGCTCCTCCGGAGGAAACAGGATGAAGCGCCGACGGCCGGCCACGCAGCAGGCGATATTGTCAGGTGAATCGAAGTGAGCCGCCACGCGGGTTTGATTTCCAAGCCAGATGCTGACCAGGGGGTCGAATGCACCCAGGTCGAGGTCATTTTCCTGACGAAACCCCGGTAAGCAGGAATCCACTGTAGTCGACCCAACGTAAATGCCCGGTGGATGCTCGTCCGCCAGGTGCTGATGAATCCGATCCAGCAACTGATCGAGCTTCAGCATCACGGGCTGGTAATTGAAGCCGCTCATGTCCTGGTTGTAGAAAATGCGTCCGCCCGCTTCGGGCGGTGCAAAGAACGCACCAATCGTGGCGCCCTGGTAGAACTGGCGGATGTAATCGTCGGCGGCGCTCGTGGACTGCTGCGCGGCCCGCACGGCGGGCCAGTCGGCCACCAGTCCTCTCAGCACGAACGGCTCGGAAGACGTCAGCAGATCCGGGGGCAGCGAATCCGGCCGAATACCGTCGATTTCCCGGACTGACTTTTCAATCCTCAGCATGCTGCGGGTTCTTATCTACCAGCCTGTTCTTCTTCTCAACCAGGTCCGGGATATTGGACATGGAGGCAATCACCATGTAGATGGCTTCCAGGTAGCCGTTGTTATTCAGAACGACGAGATCTTTGCCCTCAAGAGCCGCCAGCGAGGCTTCATTGATCGTGTAAAAGCCCGACAGGTAGTGCGTGGAACCGTTATCGAGCTCGACATCCAGAACGAATGACTCGAGCAAATCCATGCCCAACAGCATGTCGGCAAAGCTCGTGCTGCGCTCGTATCCTTCATGGATCACCTTGAGGATCGACGTCACCCGCTCCAGGTAATCGCTGTTGCCGCCGTGTTCCAGAAAGACATGTTCGCCCTCGGTCGTGCTGACGCGCGGACTGTCCATATCCACCGAAACCACGAATTGCGTAGCGGCTGCGCCCTCCTGCCGGCTCTCCTGCACCCCGATCAGAAAGGGTTGCCGCAGGATGCTCAGCGGAATGTAACCGGCGTCCCAGCCATCTTCGTTCAGAAAGAGGTTCTCCCGGTCCTCGAAGCCGAACATCGCCACCGCCTGGAACTTGCCCGTGTCCGGATTTTTCATGAAGAAAATGGGATAGCATCGCTGAATGTTTCTGAATTCGGCAGGAAACGTCGGCACGTACCAGAGATTGTCACCCAGTTCTGCCGAGCGCTCCGTTTTGACCCGCAGATCTGCATGATCCACGTTATTGAGCAATTCAAACTTCGCCATTCGAGTATCCGCCTTACGCTATCCGGAATGATACGGCTTCCCGGTGGAAAATTCAGGACCGGCCCATAAGAAAAAGCCGCTGTTGGCAGCGGCTTTTCCATCCTTGCCAGTGTGCAAGGTGACTAGTACGTCCAGCGCACCCCTATTCCATACCGTGGGCCTGTCTGGGTAACGAAAGCCGTTTGCTCCGGAGCACGAGTCCGTACACGCAGATATTCATCCGTCAGGTTGAAGCCTTCGGCAAATACCGTGATCCCATTGTCAAAGGCGTAACTGACGATGGCGTCCAGCTGCCCGTACTCATCCACGTAAAGGGGGTTTGGCCCCTCCCAGGCTGTGTTCTGGAGGAACTCGTCGCGCCAGTTGTAAGCCAGTCGGGCAATCCAGCCGTTCTTGTCGTAGAAGGCAACCAGGTTCGCCGAATCACTCAGCCCCACGATTGAAAACTGGCTGTCAAAAGAAGAGTTGTCGAAGCCCACATCGGAATCAACCAGGGTGTAATTGGCAAGGACGCCGAAGCCGCTGTCTCCGAACAGATGCTGGACCGCAAGCTCCCAACCATCGATCGTCGCATTTTCTGCATTCGACGGAACAGTGATGTCGAAGACCGCTATGGCATCGCCCGGTTGACCGAAGATTTCACCGGTCAGGTTGCCGGCACTGTCCGTACCGGTGACATTGACATACTGGGTATCTCCATAAGTCTCCAGAATGTATTGCCGGATCAGATTCAGGTCATCTGCACCACCGGTTGCTGCATTGGCTTCGTCATACCACGCTCCTTGTGCAGGATGCGGCAGGTCGAATGGCGTGCTCTTGATGATCTGCTGCCCTACGAAGTTTTTGACGTCCTTGTAGAAATAGCCGACCGAGAAATAGCTGCCTTCGCCATAATACCACTCGAAGGACAGGTCATAGTTCTGGGACTCAAGCGGTTTCAATGCAGGATTTCCTGCGTTACCCCGTCCGCCGTTGATCCTGACCTCGTTCAGGGTCTGCCCGCCCTGGATGTAGTTCCATTGCGGGCGCCCGATGGTTTTGCTGTAGCTGGCACGTGCAATCATGTTCTCCCTGACCTCGACGTTGAAATCAAGGCTCGGCAGCCAGTAATCGTACTTGCCGTCCAGCTGGGTGAAGTCGGGGTCCGATTCGACGATGGCATACTCATTGGCTGAGACCCACTTGATGGCTGTGGCAATCGGAACCAGGGCGCTCGAGTCCACATCGGTCTCTTCATAGCGCATTCCCGCGCGCAGATTCGAGTTCATGGATCCAATATCGAAATTCCACAGCCACTGCAGGTAGGCGCTGTTGGTCTTTTCCTTGACCCTGCGATCGTCGGTGAACGCTTCGGGCTTACCCAGGTACTCGCCACGTGCCGCTGAGGCGAGCTGGACACCTCGGTCGAAATCCCAAATGAAAAATTCGTCTGTCAGGCTCGGATTGGCGTGGCCGGGGATCGCGTCAAATGCGGAGCTGATGTCCCTGATCTGGAACAGATCGTCCGGGTAATCGTCGGGAGAACCGACACCGCCCCAGGACGGGTTTTCGTTTTTGCCAAAAGCCGTGCGGTTGTTGACCTCGGTCATCGTGACGCCGAAGTCCAGGCTCATGGCTTCGCCAAAATCGAACACGCCACCCAGGTCGAGCTGCTCAACCTCGGATTTCATGTAACTGTCTCTGAAGCTATAGCCACCGGATATGATTTCGGACGGATTCATGCCGTTGAACAGCTCAACGTTCAGGACCGGGAAGTCTGCCGACAAATCGACGCTGGTGTCTCCCCGGGCCTGAGTCAGGAAACTGAGAAGTGCATTGGTTCCATAGGGACTGGCGCTGCCGATTTCCGCGGTGGAATCGTGATAGTCGAGGGTGAACGCCAGGTTGTCGGTGGCTATCCATTCCAGGTTGAAGCCTATGGAATCGTTCTCGGTCTTTTGCCCGTACTTGGCCTGGTCGTAAACCCTGTCCCAGTTTGTGCATGGATCACAGAATTCCGTATAGGTTATGGGCGTAGCGATCGGACCGTCGGTAAACTCACTCGCGCTGGCCCCGAAGTTGAACCAGGCCGAAGTCTCTGAGCGCCGGGTCTGGAGCTCAAGCTCCGAATACGTGTAATCGAGTGTAGCCGTCACGGTCTCGATCGGACGCCACTGCAGCACCAGTTGGCCGTTCAACCGCTCGCGATCGACCTGGTTCAGGCTGTAACGTAGGTTCTGGGGAATGCCATACAGATCGTCCGGACCCGGACGGTTAATGATATTCTCGGAGCCCGGTGCACCCGGCTGGGGAACCGCGCCCCAGCAGCCGGCGTCGTCGCCTTTACAGAACCGATACTGTTCGATGCGGGCCTGGTTGTAGCCGAGCTCACGCTCCTGGTAAGTGCCTGCAAGGGTGATGCCGAACGTGCCGTCCGCGAACACGTCGCTGTAGATGCCCGAGACTTCAGGCGTCCAACTGCTGCCCTCGGCCGAAGTATCCGTGACCGCCTTGGCGCCGAAGCTCATGGACCGGTCGCCAATGTCGAGGGGCCGGGCAGTCCGTATATTGACCGTGGCGCCAATACCGCCGGTCGGAACATTCGCCATGCTGGTCTTATAGACCTCGACCGCAGAAACTGATTCGGCAGCGAGGTTCGAAAAGTCGTAGGCACGCGAGTTGGAAGCGACGACGTCCTCAAGGGTTGCACCGGGCATCTGGCGCCCATTCAAAAGCACCAGGTTGTAGTCGGGGCCAAGGCCGCGGACCGTGATTCTCTGTCCTTCGCCGGCGGGGCCGCCCGGGGAGTTGCGGTCGATGGACACGCCCGTGATGCGGGACATCGCCTCAGCGAGGTTGGTGTCGGGGAACTTACCGATGTCCTCCGCCGAGATGGCGTCCACCACGCCATCAGAATTCTGTTTGATCGACGCAGAGTTGATCAGGCTGCGCCTGACTCCCTGCACAACCACCACTTCCATGACATTTTCTTCTTCGGAATTTTGGGCTGCTACGGGGGCAATGACGGTAGCACCCAGTGCAACGGCAATGCCGCTGGCGACCGGGTTCATTCGGAATGTGCGATTTTCCACTGTGACGTGCTCTCTCTGGTCTCGGGTTTTAAGGATCTTTCTATGTGTTCGATCTACGTCGAGCGGCTGTTTTTCTATGTATATGCCGCATGCAAACCACTTAATGTAAGCGGTTACATTCTTTAAACTAGCGTAGATTCAGGGGGCTAGTCAATATTTTTTTGACTCCAGATTCCTGGAGTGCATCTGAAATAACCTGGCCCCGCTGCCTATTCAGCACTGGCGATTCGGTCAGAAGTGGAAGCGCTTACACGGGCCGTTGGCACGCCCTCATCTGTCCGCCGCCCTGCTTCGCCGGGCCAGACGGTAACCGTGTCGGTACATGTCCTGGAAGATGAGGAGGAACAGCACCACGCCCAACACGGCCCCCGAGATGCTCCACACTGTCAGCACAGCCCGCTCATGCACGAGGGTCCAGGCGAACTGCAGTACGCACAGCACGGATACCACGATCAGGGTCGGCCGGCGCCCGATCCGGCTGACTACCCAGGCGCCCAATGGGGCGCCGATGGCCACCACCGGCGCCGCCGCCAGCCAGTTTTCGAACGTACCTGCCTGCAAGTCTCCCAGCAACAGTTTGGTGCCGATTCCGACCAGCGAGGTGAACGCCATCAGCATGACCGAGGTCGGAATGGCGATTTTCAGGTCTGCATGGCACCACAGGACCAGCACCATGTAGATTGCCAGGTCGATGCCGACGCCGGTGATGCTGGCGATGGCAAGTGATCCGAGCAAACCCACGGCAAATCCAACTTTGTGGTCGAAGGCCTTGTCATGCGGCGTCATGCCCTCGTAGCTGGTTATCTCATTAATACGGCGCAGGTGCAGCAATCCGAAACTGCACCACATTGACGCGAACAGCAGCTTGATGAACAGATCGGAGGCGAGTGGCGCAATGAACATGATGCCCAGTGGGGTACCGACCGCCGCGCCGATCAGCGCCGCCCGCAACATCGGCCATTCAAGCTCCTGGCGGCTGCACAAGATGTAGATGCTGGCGCTGGTCATGCCGACCGCCTGGATGGCAAAACTGAAATCCCGCCCCAGCGACGCCGGCAGGTTCATCAGCAGCACCAACACCGGAAACCCAACGGTGCCGCCACCCATTGGAGTGGAACCGGCGACGTAGGAACCGAAGGCCATCGCCACGGCCATGGGCCAATGCGACAGCGCGGTTTGCAGGTGGTCACCATAGAACACCAGCAGCAGCCAGCCGAGGTAGAATGCGCCCAGCCAGGCGAAAAAAGGCAACAGGGGTCTGCGCATCACGCTCTCAGAAATTGGTCCGGCGTCAAATGCGTTCTATTATCCATCACTTGGAGACAGGAATCCTGTGGCCAACTTGGCGGACAGGGCCAGAAAAATTGACCTGCGGGTTAAAATGAAATTACTTTCCGGCTTGAGATACGACTGTCCGGCCCCGATTCAATGGTCGGGAAGAACGGCTCGAGGTGCAATGCTCGATGAGTAACGCGATAAAGCATGTAGTGGTAGTCGGCGGCGGCACCGCGGGCTGGCTGGCCGCGGGTATCATCGCAGCGGAACACAAAAGCAACAGCCCCGGCGGCTTGCGGGTGACCCTGGTGGAATCGCCCGACGTCAAGACCATTGGTGTCGGGGAAGGTACCTGGCCGACGCTACGACAGAGCCTGCAAAAAATCGGCATCTCCGAAACTGACTTTATCCGGCACTGCGATGCCTCTTTCAAACAGGGAGCCAAGTTCGCCAGGTGGGCCACTGGTGAGGAGGACGATTATTACTACCATCCGCTGATCCTCCCGCAAGGCTATTATGACGCCAACCTGGTTCCTCACTGGCAGCAACTGGCCGGCGAAATATCCTTTGCCGACGCGGTATCGTGCCAGGGGCATCTGTGTGAGGCGGGCCTGGCTCCCAAGCAGATCACGACGCCGGAATATGCCGCCGTAGCCAACTACGCCTATCATCTGGACGCGGGCAAATTCGCCGAGCAATTACGAGAGCACTGCACCAGAAACCTGGGCGTTACACATGTTCTTGACCATGTCACAGCGGTAATTGCGGCCGAAAATGGCGATATCGCCGCGGTGCAGTGCAAGCAACACGGCGCCCTGGCGGGCGACCTGTTCATCGATTGCACCGGTATGAAATCGATGCTTTTGGGCGAGCACTACGGGATTGGCTTCCTGGATAAAAAGAACATCCTGTTCAACGACCGGGCCCTGGCGGTCCATGCCCCTTACCCCGAAACGGACAGCCCGATTGCATCCCATACCATTGCTACCGCGCATTCTG
>JAPHSB010000217.1 GCA_026193295.1 Lysobacterales bacterium | reverse complement strand
GAAAGCGATGTGGTCGACCGCCTGGGCGCAACCCGTGACCGACTCTCCGCGCTGTTGCGCCAGGCGCGCCAGGGGCGTCTGCTGCGGGACGGCATCGTGCTGGCCATCGTCGGCCCGCCCAACGCCGGGAAGTCCAGTCTGTTGAACGCCCTGTCCGGGCAGGACAGCGCAATTGTCACAGAAATTCCCGGCACCACCCGGGACGTGTTGCGTGAGCTGATCGATCTCGATGGCATCCCGGTGCACGTGGCGGATACGGCGGGGATCCGCGAAACCGACGACCTCATCGAAGCCGAAGGCGTGCGCCGTGCGCGCCAGGCGCTGGAGTCCGCCGACCTGGTTTTGTTGCTGGAGGATGCCAGTGATCCGCTGCAAATGACGGCCGGGCCCGGGGTCGACCTGCCGCCGGGGCTGAAATGCCTGCGCGTGGGCAATAAGATCGACCTGCTCCCGGCTGGCGGCCTGGAGCAGTTGGTTGGGGCCGCAAACGGCGACCGGCTATGGATTTCGGCAAAAACCGGCGCGGGCCTGGAAGGGCTGCGCCAGCGTATTCGCGAGACGGTGGGGGCTCCGGGCGGCGTGGATGGGCGACTGGCCGGCAGCTTTTCGGCCCGTCAGCGGCATATCGACGCACTGCGGCGGGCGGACGGGCACCTGGAAGCCGGCCGCCGGGTGATGATGGAAAGACAGGCCGGGGAGCTGTTGGCGGAAGAGTTGCGCCTGGCTCAGCAGGCGTTGGGCGAACTCACCGGCGAGCTGCTGCCGGACGATTTGCTGGGCGCAATCTTTTCGAGCTTCTGTATCGGCAAGTAGCGCCTGCCTGCGGACGGCGGCCTCAAGCCTCGCAATACACGTCGTGCAGCAGTTCGATGATGTTGATGGCGGTGCTGTCGGCCAGGCGGTAGTAGATGGTCTGGCTTTCGCGGCGAGTTTGCACCATGCCCTGCTCGCGCAGCACGGCCAGATGCTGTGACAGGGCGGACTGGCTCAGATTGATCCGTTCATTGAGCTGGCCGACCGACAGCTCGCCTTCTGAAAGCACGCACACGATCATCAATCGGCTCTCGTTGGCCAGGCCTTTGAGCAAGCTTACCGCATCCGAAGCATTGCGCTTCATCGCTTCGAAATCCAGGCGATGCTTGTCGTCCGGCGCACGTTGCGTGTTCATACCCGGATTCTATTTGCAATTCATCTAAATTACAAATACCTTAATAAGATTATTCTTATGTAACTCTCCGGTGGCATCCTCCGGTATCCTTATAGCGATGGACATCAAGTCATTCTACGAGCCGGGCTCAGGCACCTGGACACACCTGCTGGCTGACCCGGACAGCGCGGTTGCCGCCATCATCGACCCCGTATGGGTCTATGACTCCGTCAGCGGGCAGGCCGACGAAGCCTTTATCGAAAATGTACTGGAAGCTGTGCAGCAGGCGGGTTACCGGCTGGAGTGGGTGCTGGAAACCCACGCGCACGCGGATCACCTGTCGGCAGCGGACTTCCTGCGGCGGCGTACCGGCGCGCGCATTGCCTGTGGCCGGGGCATCTGCCAGGTGCAGGAGACCTTTGCGCGGGTCTTCAACCTGTCCGGCACGGCGACAGACGGCAGCCAGTTCGATCGCCTCCTGGTGGAGGGCGACATGCTGCCGCTGGGTGAGTTGCGCATTCGTGTCATCGAAACGCCCGGGCACACCGCCGATAGTCTGACCTACCTGGTCAACGATGCCGCATTCGTTGGCGACACGCTGTTTGCGCCTGCCTATGGCTCAGCCCGCTGCGACTTTCCCGGTGGGGATGCGGCGCAACTGTTTGACTCCATCGCCCGGATTCACGCCTTGCCGGATGCAACTCGACTCTTCTTCTGCCACGACTACCCCAAGGATGGAGGCGAACCGGTTAACTCGGTGACCGTCGCAGAATCTCGGCGCGACAACATTCACGTCGGGGGTGATACCCGCAAAGTGGACTTTGTCGCCATGCGGCGCAAGCGCGACCGACAGTTGGCGCTGCCGCGCCTGATCCTGCCCTCGTTGCAGGTCAATATCCTGGCCGGAGCCGTTCCGCAGCCGGACGACAATGGCGTCACCTACCTGCGCATACCCTTCAATTGTTCCCTGGATGAGCTGGTCAACATGCGGCCGGTGCAGGAGAGGGGAGATAAGGCATGAGCAGGATCGTCGTTCCTGGTGATGGTATCGGGGGCCGCCCCCGCTAGTGCACGGGGGCCGCAGCAGCGGCTTTTTTCAGCGCGTCTTCGAGGCCGCCCGCGTTGACCACGCGGGTGAAACCGGCTTCGTCGAGGGCCGCCTTGGCAATGCCGGAGCGACGGCCGCTACGGCAATAGACGTAAATCTCAGCGTCTTTTTCAGTGGTCACTTCGCTGATCCGCTGCGCGATTTCCTCGTAGGGGATGTTGACGGCCTGGCTGACATGCCCTGCCGCGTATTCCTCGGCGGTGCGCACGTCTATCCAGTAGGCATCGCCTGCCCAGGCAAGCGCTGGGGCAGCGAGCAGCAGGGCCAGCAGAGCGTATCTCAGAACGGAGCGGGGCACCGACAACCTCCTGTTCAGAATATTCGCCCGCATATTACGTTGCGGGCGCCAAAAGCTCCAGCGGCCGCTATTCCTCGACCAGCATCGCCTCGAGCGCATCCTCGGTGGCGCCCGGTGCTGCGATCAGCTTGGTAAAGCCGTGTTCCCCCATCATGCTCAGGTCCGGAAAGTGCACGGCCATGCGAAAACGCATGTGCAGGGCCTCGACTTCGTTACCGTTGACCAGCACCTCGTACGGAAAATAGGCCACCTTGCTGTAGCCCTCGAAATCGACGATCGAGAGCTGGTGGGCCGCGTCGATATCGACTTCATCGTCCGATTGGCCGGAGGCGTTCATGCCGACCCCGAACACCGTTTGTTGCTTGTCGGGCAGGTCGATGCGGTAGACCTGTGTCAATGCGTCGCCTTCCCTGGCAAGCCCCTGCTCCACGGCCGCCACTGCTGCTGCGTGACTGTCGAAGCTCCCCAGCTGCGAAGGATCATCGAAACGCTGCATTGCGACCATGTAGTGGTATTTACCGAGTTTCTTCGCAGTCAACCCTTTTTCGGAGCCGAATGTCTCAACATTGCCCAGGGCTTTCGACAACTGGTCATAAATACCCTGCAGGTTGCCTTCCAGGCGATAGGCGAACTGGATGTAAAGCGGGTTGACGAACGACACCTCGGTCTTGCCGTCGCGCTCCGTGATACCGATACGCTGCGCGGCGCCATAGCCCCCACGCTCGCTCTGGGCAGCGATGGCCTGCAATTCCGGACGGGTGACGACGATCACGTTGGCGTTGGGTACCGGGCTGTAGCGGCCAGCCAGGGTGAAACCGGCGCTTTCGAGCGCGGCGACGGTCGCGTTGGTCTGCTCGTCCAGGCCGGCATCGTTGATCGAGGCCAAAACGAAGGGTTTATAGAGTGTGTCGGCAGCCAGGGCGGTGCAGAACAGCAGCGAAACCAGCAGTACGGCAAGAGATCTCGGTAGCATGGAATTTGTCCTTGTGGCGATGGTCACCATCAACGTGAGCAAGTTACTGTGCCATGAGACCATCTTTCATTCAATTTTTCTAATGTTTGTGACGGGCGTATGATGTGGATCACGGGATCCGGGAGAGGCCAGGGCGGTGGACCGAAAACGACATTGGGAAGACGTCTATGCCAGCAAGGCGGTGCACGAAACCAGCTGGCACCAGGCGGAACCCGCCCCCTCCCTGGCCCTGATCCGGCATGCGGCGGGCAAACGGAAACCCTCCTTGATTGACGTCGGCGGCGGCGCTTCGCGACTGGTCGATTGCCTGCTGGACGAGGGATTCCCCGACCTGGCCGTGCTGGACATTTCCGGCCAGGCGCTTGACCAGGCCAGGCTGCGCCTGGGTCGGCGGGCTTCGCGGGTCGAGTGGGTCGAGTCTGATGTCACGCAATTCGAACCCGGCCGGACTTATGAAATCTGGCATGATCGCGCGGCCTTTCATTTCCTGACCGAAGCGGAGGACCGCAGGCGCTATGTCGATGTCCTGTTACGGACTTTGGCAGAGGGAGGGCACGTTATCATTGCCGCGTTTGCGCCCGACGGGCCGCAGAAATGCAGCGGCCTCGACATCGTCCGCTACGATGCGCGAGCCCTGGGCGCCGAGCTCGGCCCCCGGTTCGTGCTGGACGAGGAGCGCTACGAAGTGCACCTGACCCCCGCGGGCCGGGAACAGCGCTTCGGGTTCCATCGTTTCCACAAAGCCGCCTGATGCGCAAGGGGGTTCTCACGATTGGGCGCTCCCGCTTAGCAAGCGACCGGCGATCAGGCTAGAATATGCGCAAAACCGAATAAAGGGCACAGCGATGCAATGCACAGGGGCCTCAACGGCCGAAAAATCCGGGGCAGACGCCGCGGCGCAAGACGGTCAAGTCGACCCGCAACGCATGGCCATTGCGGCCGGCCAGGCCTGTGAGCTGATGAAGACCCTGGGACACAAGGACCGCCTGATGGTGTTGTGTCACCTGTCCTCCGGGGAAAAGTCGGTTGGCGAGTTGGCCGCGTTGCTGGAAATTTCCCAGTCACCCCTGTCGCAGCACCTGGCGCGCATGCGTAAGGAATCGCTGGTCAAGACGCGGCGCGAAGCCCAGACCATCTACTACTCCATCGCCAGCGAAGAGGCAGCGCGCATTGTCGCCCTGATGCACGAACTGTACTGCGCGACCTGATCTGAATCCGCCCGACTATCGAAGATTTGACCTGACCCGAATCAAGCAAGCCATTGATCTGACGCGCGTATTATGATTCTCTACATTAAGATGCATTAATCCAAAAATACGACCATAGTCGACGGAGGCACCAACATGAACAAAGTTTTCAACCACCGCTCGGGCCTGGCCCTGGTCATTGGCCTATGCCTGGCGGGCAACGCGTTCGCTACGAACGGTTATTTCACCCATGGCACCGGCACCAAGAACAAGTCCATGGCGGGCGCCGGCATTGCCTTGCCGGAAGACGCCATCGACGTGGTGAACAATCCGGCGGTGGCTACCGAAGTGGGCGACCAGTTCATATTTGGCGCCTCGTTGTTTAGCCCGATCCGCAAGTACAGCACTTCCGAGAGCCTGGCCAACGGCAATGGCGGGGCCATCACCATCGGCCCCAACAACATAGACAGTTCCAGCAATTATTTCGTCATTCCGCACATCGCCAAGACCTGGCAGCTCGAAAACGGCAATGCTCTGGCGGTGGCTTTTTACGGCCGCGGCGGCATGAACACGGATTGGGAAGGCGGTACGGCTACCTTCGATCCGGATGGCCCGGGACCGGCTGGCCCGATGACATTCCCGGGAACCTATGGCGCGGGCGATGCTGGCGTGGATCTCAACCAGGCCTTCCTCGACCTCACCTGGGCCAGGAAACTGAACGACCAGTTCTCGCTGGGTGTGGCCGGTGTCCTGGTGGCGCAGTGGTTCAAGGCCGACGGTGTGATGTCCTTTGCGCCCCTGACCGAAACATACGCCACAGGCGCAATGCAGGGCGCCCCGGTATTTCCCGAGAACCTGTCCAACAACGGCCACGACTGGGCTTACGGCTATGGCCTGAAAGTCGGGCTGCACTGGAAGCCGACCGATCGCATCAGTTTCGGCCTGATGTACCAGAGCAAGATCTGGATGAGCGAATTCGACAAGTATGCCGACTTGTTCGCAGAGCGGGGCGACATGGACATCCCGCCTGACCTGAAGTTGGGTGTGACTTTCAAGACCAGCGAGACGGTCGACCTGAGCTTCGACATCGAACACATCTGGTACAGCGACGTGGACTCGGTCAACAACCCGATCGCGCTCCTGTTCAACTGCCCCACTGCTGGTTTCGGCGGTATGGAGCTGTCCAACTGCCTGGGCGGCAGCAACGGCGGTGGCTTTGGCTGGGAAGACATGACCGTCTACAAGGCGGGTCTGCGCTACAAGGCCGGCGAAGACTGGATCTGGCGTCTTGGCTACAGCTATGGCGAGCAGCCGATCCCGACGTCCGAGATGTCGTTCAATATCCTGGCGCCGGGCGTCATGGAACAGCACATCACGGCCGGCTTCACGCTGGAGCGGACCAAGGGCCGGCAGTTCAACATGGCCTTCATGTTCGCGCCGAACAAGAAGTTGACCGGGCAGCAGAACTTCGATCCGACCCAGACGGTGACGTTCGAAATGTACCAGTGGGAAATCGAAGCCAGTTATTCCTGGCGCTTCTGATTACCTGTCAGAGAGAAGGCGAACGGCCGGCATCAGCCGGCCGTTCTGCGTTGGGGCCGGGCAAAAAAAACCGGCCGACTGACGCCGGCCGGTTACGGAGGGCAAAGCGGCAATTACGCGGTCTTGCGGATCAGGAAGCGGTAAACGCCGCCCTCTTCGCTGTGTTCCACGAGTTCATTGCCGGTAGAGCGTGAAAAAGCCTGGAAGTCAGCCACGGCCCCCGGGTCGGTGGCCAGGATTTCGAGGGTTCCGCCATCGGGCACGTCCTTCAAAGCTTTCTTGGCCTTCAGGATCGGAAGTGGGCAGTTCAGCCCTTTTGCGTCGAGTACTTTGTCTGCCATGTTGGTTTCCTGCCTTGCTTGCTAATGGATTGCGCCCGCTCAGATGAACAGGTTGATATGGGACTTGGTCGCAACTTCGATGTAGGTCGCCGCGCCGCCGATTTCAATACCGTCGATCATGTCCTCTTTCTTGTACTCGAACAGATCCATGGTCATCTGGCAGCCGATCATGCGCACGTCGGCTTCGACCGCCAACTCGCGCAGCTCGTCGATGGAAGCCACACCCTTCTTGTTGATCATGTTCTTCATCATCTTGGTCGCCATGGCGTCTACGCCGGGTATGACTGCCATCAGGTTCGGCATCACCATGTGGGCGCCGGCCATCGGCATCTTCATCGCCGCGTTGCCGAGTGGCGTCACCTTGAGGTCCATCTTCTTCAGCAGCAGGGGCAGGCCATAAAACGTGAAGAACATGGTCACATCCAGTCCCATGGCCGCGGCCGTCGTGCTCAGGATGAAGGGTGGGTAGGCCCAGTCGAGACTGCCCTTGGTGACGATGATGGACATCGAATTGGGATTGACGGCGTTGCTTGCGTCTGACATGGGCGGTGAGCCTCCATGATGGTTGGTCTGAGCGATATTCCAGTATATACAATTTTCATTTATTAGTAAAATCGAATACTATGGCCGGGCCATGCAGAGCGCCGCCGACAGGCCCAGTCCGGGACCAGCCAAAGAACCGCTGTTTGTCGGCAGCGACGTCTATCGCCAGGCGGCTTTCGGGAAGCACCATCCTTTATCGATCATCCGGGTGTCAGGCGTGGTGGACCTGTGCGACATACTGGGCTGGTTTGATGCGAAACAGTACCGCGACAGCCCGCAAGCGAGCATCGAACAGCTGCTGCAATTCCATGATCCCGAATATGTCGAAGCGCTGCGGGAGGCGGACAAGCGCGGCAGCGTCGACAAGGCCGTGCGCGACCGCTACCGCATCGGCACCATGGAGAACCCGCTGTTTCCCGGTCTGTTCCGGCGCGCGTCTACCGCGGTCGGCGGTTCGATCCATGCCGCCGAGCTGGCCATGGATGGCCGGGTTGTGTTCCATCCCTCCGGCGGCACCCACCACGGGCGCGCCGACCGCGCCAGCGGCTTCTGCTACTTCAATGACCCCGTATTCGCGGTGCTGACGTTTCTGGCCAATGGCATCGAGCGGGTGCTTTACGTCGACCTGGACGCACACCACGGTGATGGCGTTCAGGATGCCTTTGCCGACGACCCGCGGGTCTTGACGGTTTCAATTCACGAGGAAAAACGCTGGCCCCACTCCGGCCTGGTTGAAGACCGCGCCGCGGGCGGGGCGCGCAACCTGCCGGTCCCACGGGGCTTCAACGACAGCGAACTCGACTTCCTGGTGGAAAATGCGGTGCTGCCGCTGGCGCGCGGGTTCGAACCCCAGGCGCTCGTCATCACCTGCGGCGTGGACGGCCTCGAGGGAGATCCGCTGTCCCGCCTGTCCCTGAGCAATATCGGGCTGTGGTGCGCGGTGGAGAAGATGGTGGCGGAACAGCCCCGCGCGGCAGTGCTGGGCGGTGGCGGCTACAATCCCTGGACGGTCATTCGCTGCTGGAGCGGGCTGTGGGGCCGGTTGGGCGGGCGAAGCATACCGGGCACGTTACCGGTGGAGGCGCAGGCATTGCTGAGAGACCTGCACTGCGACCTGATCGACG
>JAPHSB010000144.1 GCA_026193295.1 Lysobacterales bacterium | reverse complement strand
TTTCCAGAACTCGCCGTAAACCCATCCCTGGGGGCTCGAATGAAACATCCTGTTTCATACGGTTCTGGAAAGAGGTGTCGCAGCCCCTGGCTGTTCAGCAGCAACCTTACCTCTATTCAGCTGACGACCTCATTTTTGGGCGATCGAGCGGCCCTTGGAGCCGAGGTCTTCGCAGGCTTCCTGCAACCGCTTGACGATGCCCTGCTCGCCTGCGCGCAGGTATTTCCGCGGGTCGTAGGCTTTCTTGTAAGGCGTGCCGTCGTCGGGATCGATCTGGAAGCGGAAGGCGCGCTGGTTGGCGTTGACGTATTCGCCCACCGGCTCGGAAAAGGCGAACTGCGTATCGGTGTCGATGTTCATCTTGAACACGCCGTAACGCACCGCCTCGGCGATCTTGGCCTTCTCGGAACCGGACCCGCCATGAAACACGAGGTGGAGGGGGTTGTGCCCGGTGCCGTGGGTCTTCTGGACCAGGTCCTGGGAGTTCTTAAGGATCTCGGGCCGCAGCTTGACGTTGCCCGGCTTGTACACGCCGTGCACGTTGCCAAAGGAAGCCGCCACCGAGAAATGTCCAATGGGGTTGAGCAGGTCATAGGCCTGCAGAACGTCCTGCGGCTGGGTGTAGAGCCGCGAATTGTCGGCATGCTCCTCGAACTCGCTGCCCATGCCATCCTCTTCACCGCCGGTGACCCCCAGCTCGATTTCCAGCGACATGTCGAGCTTCGCCATGCGCTTCAGAAGCCGCGCGCATTCGCCCAGGTTGAAGTCGATCGGGTCCGCGGACAGGTCCAGCATGTGCGAGCTGTAAAGGGGCTTGCCGTGCTGCGCGTAGTACTTTTCGCCCTCGTCCAGCATGGCCTCGACCCAGGGGATCAGCTCGCGATTGGCGTGGTCGGTGTGCATGGCGACGCAGATGCCATAGTGCTCCGCCAGCAGATGGGCGTGCTGCGCCGCGGCGACCGCGCCCACTACCTTGGCCTTGAAGCCGTCCGGCATGCCGGCACCGGCAAAAAACGCGGTGCCGCTGTTGGACAGCTGGATGATGATGTCCGACCCGGCCTTGGCTGCAGCCTCCATGACGGCGTTCATGCTGTTGGTGCCGACCACGTTGACAGCCGGCAGGGCATAGCCCCCGGATTTCGCGGCGTCGACCAGCGTCTTGTAGCCTTTGCCGGTTACGACACCCGGTTTCAGTGTGCTTTCGGACATGGGAATTACCTCACTCGATTCGTTGAAAGATGCAACGCGGCTCGACCGCGTCGATTGTGTCACCCGATGTTTGCAGTTTCGTGGATCGAAACCTGCATTTCAAGACGAGCCAACCGTTTCCGTGACCGGGGTTAGGTCGCGCCGGTCAGGAGCAGGTCAGGTTGAAGCGGACGCGCAATGTGAATTCGGCTTTCTGCGGCAAGAAGGCAGGCATTTCGTGCACGGGGACCGCGATATCCACTTCCTTTGTAACGGTGCCGCCAGCCGGGCCCGGGCATTCGATGACCAGGTCCTTCTGGATCTTTCCGACATCGTTGACAAATACATCGACCTCGGTCGCGGTAAGGTGCGACCGCAGCAGCAACTCACCCTCGCAGTCACCAGTATAAAGCACCTGCGGAGCAGGCGTTCCGTGTGGCGCCCGCACCACGCCCGACGGCAGATTGTGTTTCGGCACCTTGAACGAGCCCTGCCCGACCACACCGTCGCGAAGAACTTCTACGTCGAGGTCGTACTTCCAGTCCTCACCGACATTGCCCTCCTGCAGCTCGGAAATCAGCGTCATCGTCAATCTGCAGCTCATGGGCGGCGCTCCGTCTATCTAATCGCCTATCTTGGTGGAACAGCCCCCTCCGGGTCAATCGGCGCCTGCGGTACACTGCGCACTGACCATCGCCACGAGCGTCCCATAAGTTGTATTTGGGGTTAAGATGGTCGCGCTCAAGAGGGACTGCCATGCATGCACTGAACGAAATTTTTGCCACCATCGACGGCTATATCGGCGGCTCCAGCTGGTTCGTATACCTGCTGGTCGGCACCGGCCTGTTTTTCACCCTGTACCTCAAGTTTCCGCAGGTCCGTTACTTCCGCCACGCCTTCCTGATGGTCAGCGGCAAGTACGACGAAGAGGGCGCCAAGGGCGACACGACGCATTTCAGGGCATTGACAACCGCGTTGTCCGGCACGGTGGGTACCGGCAACATCGCCGGCGTGGCCCTGGCCATCCACCTCGGCGGTCCCGCTGCCCTGTTCTGGATGCTGGTAACGGCGATGCTCGGCATGACCACCAAGTTCGTGGAAGTGACGCTGTCGCACAAGTACCGCGAATTTGCCCCGGATGGCTCCGCCGCCGGCGGCCCCATGTACTACATGAAAAATCGGCTCAACATGAAATGGATGGCCGTGCTGTTTGCACTGGCCACCATCATTTCTTCCTTCGGCACCGGCAACATGCCGCAGATCAACAGCATCGCGAATTCCATGCA
This sequence comes from Lysobacterales bacterium, assembly GCA_026193295.1. Taxonomy (GTDB): domain Bacteria; phylum Pseudomonadota; class Gammaproteobacteria; order Xanthomonadales; family SZUA-36; genus CALKKN01. The sequence continues at coordinate 7,887 of JAPHSB010000144.1, read as the reverse complement.
CACTGCATTCGGCATCCATCACGCGATCACCGGGCTGGTGCTGGCCGTGCTGCTGGCCATGATCATCCTCGGCGGCATCAAGCGTATCGCCGCCACCACGTCCAAGCTGGTTCCGCTAATGGCCCTGGTCTACTTCGTCGGCGCCCTGTCGGTGATCTTCGCCAACACCGAGAACATCGCGCCGTCGCTGGCGGCCATCGCCGGTGACATTTTCACCGGCTCCTCGGCCACCGGCGGCTTTCTGGGCGCCACGTTGGCCTTCGCCTTCAACCGCGGCGTCAACCGGGGGTTGTTTTCGAATGAAGCGGGCCAGGGCAGCGCGCCCATCGCCCACGCGGCGGCCAAGGCCGATCACCCGGTATCGGAAGGTATGGTGGCCATCCTCGAGCCGTTCATCGACACGATCATTATCTGCATGCTGACCGGCATGGTGCTGTTGGCGTCAGGCGTGTGGAAGGAGAAATACGAGAACATCTTCCAGCGCGCCGATTTGGTCGTGCTGGACGGGATTTATGACGAAAGCGACCCGGCGCAGCGCGAGCAGTTGTTCCTGTTGCTGAACCCTTCGACCGAATCGAAGGCCCGTCCCTTCAACGGCCGGCTGCACGTCGACAACGGCACCATCCGCGAACCGGTCACGCTGATCCATGCGCGTTCGGTGGCCGAGGACGTGGTCTTGACCAGCACCGCCACCGGGGAGCGCTTCACCGGCATTCTGCCGGTCGAGAACGGGCGCATTTTCAACGCTACCAGCGAAATCCAGCTGACCGGCCGCTCTTTGCTGCACAGCGCACCGTTGACCACGATGGCGTTCAGTCGGGGCCTGTTGGGCGATTGGGGACGGTTCATCATCCCCATCAGCCTGCTGCTGTTCGCTTTTTCCACAGCCATCTCCTGGTCCTATTACGGCGACCGGGCCGTGACCTTCCTGTGGGGCCTCGAATACGTCCGTTACTACCGTGTGCTTTACGTGCTCGGCTTTTTCGCTGCGTCGATCATCGACACCACCATCGTGTGGACGTTTTCGGGCATCGCTATCGCGCTGATGACCATTCCGAACATCATCGGCATCCTGCTGCTGCACCGGGAAATGAAGGAAACCGTCGCCGACTATTGGGCGACCATGGATTTCTCTGACAAGGACAAATAATCATAGAGCGAACCTCGTTCGCGATGAGCCTTTGGTCATTAGGACGTAACGGGGCACCCGCTACCTCTTGCAACGCAGAAACCATCGCGAACAAGGTTCGATCCTACGTGGGATCCAAGAGATTAATTCGGTAAATTATTTAATTGGTCATTTAATTAATTTATAATGACGACGATAAACACTGGAGCGTGCGATTACCCATGGCGACAGCGACGACGGCGCGCAAGCGTGGCAGCAATCCCCGCGGCCGGCCGGCGGGAACCGATACGGCGGATATCCGCACGGCCATCCTGGACGCGGCCGAGGCGCTGTTCGCCCAGCAGGGCTACGCAGCGACCTCGGTGCGCGAGATCGCCGAGGCCGTCGACGTCAACCCGGCGATGATCCACTACTACTTCAGCAGCAAGCATGAACTGCTACAGCGGGTGCTGGAGCGCACGCTGGAACCGCTGGCGGCAGCTATCGGGGTGATGCGGGCGGGCGGTCAGGCGCCGGCCGCCGAAATCGCACAGCTGTTGTTGCGGACCTTCAGTCAGCATCCAAGCTTGCCCATGCTCATTGCCCGGGAAGTCATCCTGCCCGGGGGCGTCATGCAGGAGCACTTCCTGCGGTATCTCGCGCCGCGCCTGGGCGGCTCGATACCCGGGTTGATCGAAAAAGAACAGGCAGCCGGGCGCATGCACGCGGACCTCGACCCCCGGGTAAGCACGCTGATCCTTTTGTCACTGTGCGCCTTTCCATTCATTGCGCGGGACCTCGCAGGGCCCGCACTGCAGATCACCTACGACGCCGACGGGCTGAGCCGGCTCGAGCAGCACATCGAGCGCATCCTGAACGAGGGTTTTTGTACATGAACACACCGCAATCGTCCGCCCTGCTCCTGGCATTGGGCGCGCTGCTGCTCACGGCCTGTGACCGCGAGCCGGAAACCTTCATGGTGGGTACGCTGGAGCGCAACCGCATCGAACTGAAAGTCGAGAGCAACGAACCAATCGTCGCCATTCACGTGCGGGACGGCCAGGCCGTCGTCCCCGGCGATCCCGTGCTGAGCCAGGACCCGGCCCGTGCACAGGATCGGCTGGCGCAAGTGTCCAGCCAGCGGGACCAGGCGGCCGCGCGGCTGGCCGAGCTGAAACGCGGCCCGCGCGAGGAGACCATCCGCGAGGCCCGGGCCAACCTCGAGGTCGCCCGCGCGCAGCGCGTCAACGCACTGGCCGATCTCGAGCGGACCCGGGGAGTTTACGAACGGGGCCTTTCCAGCAAGGGTCAGCTGGACCGCGACGAGACCGCGTACAAGACCGCCATCGCGCGCGAACAGGCCGCGCTCGAGGGACTGGAGCGCCTGCTCAACGGCACCACGGTCGAGGAGCTGCAGCAAGCGGAAGCGGCGCTCGAGGCGACACAGGCCCAGGTCCGGGCCGCCGAGTTGGACCTGGCGCGCACCCACATCATCGCGCCCGTTGCAGGCACCGTCGACAAGGTCCTGTACCAACTGGGCGAGCGGCCACCGCCGGGCACCACGATCGCGGTGCTGCTGGACAGCAGCCGGTCCTTCGCGCGCGTCTATGTGCCCGAAAACCTGAGGTACGCCGTGCAGCCGGGTGAAACCCTGAATGTGCGGGTCGACGGCGTCGCCGAGCCCCTGCAGGGCCGGGTGCGCTGGGTCTCGGCCGACGCCAGTTTCACGCCTTACTTCGCCCTGACTGAACACGATCGCTCCCGCCTCAGCTACCTGGCCGAGATTGACCTGGAAGGCTCCGCAGACCTGCCCTCCGGGGTTCCGCTGCAGGCCGACTTTCCTGCGGGGGACTGAAGCATGGACGCCGCCGTCGAAGGTAACCTGGCGATACGCGCGCGGGGCCTGACCAAGGAATTCGGCCACGTGATTGCGGTCAACGACCTCAATCTCGACATTCCGCGTTCCCGCGTCTACGGCTTCCTGGGCCCCAACGGCTCTGGCAAATCAACCACCATCCGCATGCTCTGCGGCCTGCTGACGCCGACCCGCGGCGAGATCAATGTGCTCGGCTACGACATTCCGCGAGAAGGCGAAGCACTGCGGCGGAAGGTCGGCTACATGACCCAGAAGTTTTCACTGTATGAAGATCTGACCGTTTCCGAGAATCTGCGCTTCATGGCCGACATCTATACGATGCCGCGCGCCGTGCGGCAGCGGCGCATCCCGGAGGCGGTCGAGCGCTACGAGCTGGGGCGCCTGCTGCGGCAACGGGCCGGCACCCTCAGCGGCGGACAGCGGCAACGGCTGGCGCTGGCGGCCGCCACCCTGCACCGCCCCGAACTGCTGTTCCTGGACGAACCGACCTCCGCCGTCGATCCGGAAAACCGCCGCGCGTTCTGGGAGATCCTGTTCGACCTGGTGGCCGAGGATACGACCATCCTGGTCTCGACCCACTACATGGACGAAGCCGAGCGCTGTCATTCCATCGCGATCCTCGACCTCGGCACGCTGGTGGCCGAGGGCAGTCCGGAAAGCCTCGCAGACGATATCGACGCGGCCGTCGTGGTCGTCGACTCGACCCGTCCCAGGGACATCAGCAAGTTTCTCGAGCAACAGCCGTTCGTGCACAGCACGGCGCAGATCGGCAACAGCTTGCGGGTCATGGTGGATATCGGCCTCGAACAGCCGGCGCAAAGCACCGCTGCGGCCATCACGGGCGCGGGACTGCCGCTGAGCGGCTGTGAGCAGGTCCGGCCCAGCCTGGAGGACGTGTTCGTCGCGGTTACCCAGGCCCGCAAAGCGCAGCGGGACCAGGCGGCGTGAGGGAGGCGGCATGAAATCGCTGCAGCGCATCTTCGCCATCGTGCTGAAGGAAATCCGGCAACTGCGCCGCGACCGCCTGACCTTCGGCATGATCGTCGGCATCCCGGTGATGCAGTTGCTGCTGTTCGGCTACGCGATCAACACCGACGTGCGGCACCTGTCGGCCGCCGTGGCGGACCTGTCCTCGACCGCCGCTTCGCGCCAGCTTGTGATGGACCTGGCCAACACGCAGGTCATCGACATCCAGTACCAGGTGGCGGACACGGACGCGCTCGAGCGCCTGATGCGCCAGGGCAGGATCAGCGTGGGCATCTTCATTCCCGGCGATTTCGAGCGGCGCCTGCAGCAGCCGGAGCGTGCCGCTGCGCAGCTGCTGATCGACGGTTCCGACAACATCGTACAAGGGGCCGCGGCGTTGCTGGCCCGCTCCGCGCGGACCTCCCCTTACAACGATCAGCCGCCGGTAATGGAACTGCGCACCTACTACAACCCCGAACGACGCTCGCCGGTCAATACCGTTCCGGGCCTGGTCGGCATCATCCTGACCATGACCATGACCCTGTTCACCGCGGTGGCGATCGTGCGCGAACGCGAACGCGGCAACCTGGAACTGCTGATCACCACTCCCGTGCGCTCGTCCGAACTGATGCTGGCCAAGATCCTGCCTTACGTCTTCATCGGCCTGATCCAGGTCTCACTGGTGCTGTTGCTTGGGCACCTGCTGTTCGCGGTGCCGCTGCGCGGAGCGCTGATGAACGTCTACTGGGTGAGCCTGGTGTTCATCGTCGCCAACCTGGCGATGGGCCTGGTCATCTCGACCCTCGCGCAGACCCAGTTCCAGGCCATGCAGATGACCTTCTTCATCCTGCTGCCGTCGATCCTGCTGTCCGGTTTCATGTTCCCGTTCGCCGGCATGCCCAGGCCAGCCCAGTGGATCGCCGAAGTGCTGCCGATGACCCACTTCATGCGCCTGATCCGGGGGGTGGTGCTGCGCGGCGCCTCTCTGGCGGAGCTGTCAGCGGAACTCTTCATCCTTCTCGGATTCATCGCGGTGGCGATGACCGTGGCGGTAAAGCGCTTCCAGAAGAGGTTGGACTAGAGCGTGTCGAGCCCGACTGCTTGACGGGTCAAAGCGGGCGGGGGCGAAAGTCTGAGGTCGCCGGTGAATTGCCGGTTGAAGCGGTGGGCGATCTCAGGGCTTGGTCCGTCCAGGTAAATGACGAATTCCAGGTCCAGATTCTGCCCTCCGTGGCGGGTTAGCACGTCCTGGGGAATCTGGTAGCGGTAGCCGTGCAGGCCGACGAATCCACGCCCGATTCGGTCCCCCTGGCGGAGATCGGGATCGTATACATAGGTGCGCTCGGGCCGGGACTTGTAAATGAGCTTGCCCTTTTCGTCCCGCAGCAGTAGCCGCACCCGCAGGTTTTTGTGCGGAAGCGAATCATCGAACGCCCAGGCGCTCACCAGCCCCCGTGGCGTGATGCTCATGATCTCGCCGCGCACGCTGCTCGCCGGCCGGGCCGGCGTGTTCTCGGTCTCACTCCAGGCCATGTTCGGGAATTGCATCATGCCGTGCTTGACCTGCCAGCCGACTTGTTGGACGTAGTCCACGAATTGGTTGCCGCTGTCATCAAACCACTCGGCAACGCGGTCCAGCCCCACGCCGGGGACCTCGCCTTCCGCCTCGAACGACCAGATGAAGGGAACGAAGGCGATGAAGCGCGGTTCATTCAGCGCCATTTCGTAGTGCTGCCGGAAGCGGCTCATCAGCACGTCCGGCCAGTCGGCGCGGTTCAGGTCCTCGTTCTGCACCCAGGCTTCGGGAACTGCCATCAGCCGCTGATGGGGCTGCATGTAATCCAGCAAGCGTGAATAGCTGTCCACGAAAGAGCGGTCGTCACAGCCCCTGAACAGGTTGTCGTAGCAGTCGAAGCCGACCCAGTCGTAATTCTCCGGGATGCTGAAAAAACGGTGGTGCAGGCTGTAACCCGACAGGATCACGCCGACCGGCTTCTCCGGAAATACGATTTTGACCAGGCCATTCACGTGGACCAGGTCCTTGTGGATGTCCTTGTAGACTTTGCCGGTGACGTACTGATCGTAATAATTCGGATCGCGGTAGCGCACGAATTCGCGGAACGGCTCGTCCTTGGGGTAGATCATCAACAGGGTATCCAGCAGGCCCTCGTTCTCGATTCGCGCGCGCAATTCGACCAGAAAGCCCTCGGTGTCGGCGTCCGGGCGCGGGTCGCCGCGCTGGTTCAGAAACAGGAAAGGCTCGATGCTGAGCACCGCCTGTACGCCGGCGTCGCGCGCCTGCAGCATGCGCTCGACCATAGCGTCGATCGCGCCGGCTTCGTCGTCGGCCGACCCCACATGGATCCAGGTCAGGTTGGTGAACGGAGCCAGTTCCGCCGTGAAGTTCCAGTGCGCCATCGCGCTGGCGTAGAAGCCAAAGTACTCGAGGTGGCCATAGCGGCGTTCGTCGGTTCGATACATGTCCTCATCGGGCACGGAGCCGTATTGGGCAACGGCGTCGACCGCTGCGCAGGACAGGCTCAGAATGACAATTAAGTTGAAAAGCCGGGTCATAGCCTCTGTACCGCTGCCAGGGAGTCCGGCCCAAAGGTCCGGGAAGATGATCTTACTATGGGATGATCCCACACGTTTGACCATGCCGGACCAGTGATTGTTCCGCCCGGACGGCGATGCCGCTCACTCCGGCATGTGTGGCGGATCCGGGTCAAATACCGTTTCCTCGGTGGATTCGGGCACTTTCGCCAGCCATTTTTCCAACAGCGCCAGGTGCTCCTTCTCTTCGTCGGCGAACTCGGCGGCCAGCGCGCGCACTTCCGGGTCGGGACTTTCTTCGCTGATGCTGAAGTAAAAATCGTGCGCGCGCTGCTCGTTGCCCATCGCGACGTTCAGCGCCTGGGCCGTGTTCATCAGGTAGTTCATCTCGCCGATGTCGGCCGTTTCCGGGCCTTCCATCGTCTCCCAGCCAAAATCCCAGGGAGCGATCCGCGGCAAGTCGGAGCCCTGCGAACGATCACGGATTTCCTGTGCGTGCAGCCGACTGTAGTGGGCCAGTTTGCGGAAGGTCTCGGCAACCTCGGGGTTGTTATGCACCTCCATCATGTCGGCCAACTCGTCGTGGCGTTCGGCGGCTTCCTCCTCGAGGGCCACCGAATAGGCCAGGAAGGTATCCAGGTCAGTCATCTGTTTTGACAGCTTCATATCCTGAGCTCGCCCTCGATCGCTGCCATCCCAGCCGCCACGTCGCCTCCGGCCCCGCTGCCGGGCTGAAAGGCAGGGTAGTCGCTGCGGTAGATGATTCCGGTGCTCATGCCGTCATCAGCCCGGATGCGCCGGGCGGCTTCCATCGGGTCGCTGCTTGTTTCCTGTTCAAATCCTCGCACCTGGTGCTTCCACTCCATCTGCTCCGGGCGAAAGGTCGGGCAGGGGCTGAGCGCCTGCACGAAGGCGAAGCCGGGATGTTGAATGGCCTCGACCAGGATTTTGGCCAGGCCGTTGGGGTCGCCGGTAAATCCACGGGCAATGAAGGTGGCGCCGGCGGTCAGCGCGAGGCTGGCAGGCCGGAGGGGCCGGATTCTAGAACCTTGCGGCGTCAGCTTACTCTGTGACCAATCCGCTGCGGTGGTCGGAGAGGCCTGGCCCTTGGTCATGCCATACACCTCGTTGTCCATCATGACGTACGTCAGGTCCATGTTGCGCCGACAGGCGTGGATGAAGTGATTGCCGCCGATCGACAGGCCGTCGCCGTCACCGCCGGCCACCAGCACCGTGAGATCCTTGCGCGCAGCTTTCAGGCCGGCGGCCAGCGCCAGGGCCCGGCCGTGCAGGCCGTGGAACCCGTACAGGCTGGTATAGGCCGCGATCCGAGAGGAACAGCCGATGCCGGTGATCAGCGCTACGTCTTCCCGCGGCAACTCCA
>JAPHSB010000220.1 GCA_026193295.1 Lysobacterales bacterium | reverse complement strand
GTCGCGGCCCTCTGGCGGCGCCGCTTGATGCGGGGTGAGAACGGTCAGGCGCGCCTGCAATCCCTGCTGCAACGCCTGCATCCCGTGTCCCTGTCGGCGCTGCTGATCACCCTGGTATTGCTGTTTGGCTTCCAGGGGGGACAGATCCTCGCGCGGCCGGTGATCATCCTGCTGCTGGCGATCCCGATCCTGATCCAGGTCTATTTCAATTCCGGCCTGGCCTATTTCCTGAACTGGAAGCTCGGGGTCGCGCACTGTGTCGCAGCCCCTTCGGCCCTGATCGGCGCCAGCAACTTTTTCGAACTGGCGGTGGCGGCTGCGATCAGCCTGTTCGGGCTGGAATCCGGGGCCGCGCTGGCCACCGTGGTGGGCGTGCTGGTGGAGGTGCCGGTGATGCTCTCGGTGGTCTGGTTCGTCAACCTGACAAAGGTCAGTTACGAGCGCAATTTACCACCCTGAATGTGCTTCTCCTGACGTTGGTCAAGGTCTCTTGCGGGTCTGGTCGTAGCATGAAAATTCGCCAACGTACCGGACTCAGGGGAGCCCACGATGTATCGCATTCCCTTGTTGTTGTGTTTGGTGTCTACACTCGTTGCGGCCACTGCGCTCGCGCAGGACACGGAGGCCCCGGCCCGACAGAAACGCACTCCCAGTTACAGTGAGGAAGGCGCGGCGAGTTGTTTGCGCTGTCATTCCGGACCCGACATGCGGGCGGTCCAGTCCGGGCCGCATTTCAACCTGCAGAATCCCGGCGCGCCGGCCGCCGTCCACTATTGCGAATCCTGCCACGGCCCCGGCAGCATCCACGTGTCCCGCGCGCACGGCGGCAAGGGTTTTCCGCCGCTGATCGAGTTCGGACGTGGTCCCGACAAGGCGCCGCGCGAAGAGCAAGTCGCGGCCTGCCTCAACTGCCACGGCGCCGAGGGAGAGGTCTTCAAGACCATCGGCTTCATTGGCAGTCCGCACGACCGCAAGAACATCAACTGCTCGACCTGCCACACGGTGCACGCCGAGACCGACCCGATCTACGACCTCGAGGAGCAAGCCGAGACCTGCTACCGCTGTCACCGCAAGCAACGGACGGAGCATCCGCACTTCTCGGCCAGGAGCATGGATATCGACAAATTGTCCTGCTCCGATTGCCATGACGTTCACCGGCCATGGGCCACGGCCGACTGAGCCGGTCGCAATGAGCCGCCCGCGATGATCCGCACCATCCGCATCAGGAAGGGCCTGGATGTCCCCCTGGCGGGAGAGCCCGAGCAGGTCATCTATCCCGGACCCGGCGTCCGCCACGTCGCGCTGTGCGGCGTGGACTACGTCGGCCTGCGCCCGCGCCTGCTGGTCGAGGTGGGTGAGGCGGTCGGCCTGGGCCAACCCTTGTGGGAAGACAAGCGCGATCCCGGGGTCTGCTACGGCTCGCCGGGCCGCGGTACGGTGGCCGCCGTCAACCGCGGTGCGCGCCGTGTCCTGGAAAGCGTCGTCGTGCGGTTGGAGGATTCGGCCGCCACCGACCTCAGCTTCGAAGCGCTGACCCCCCGGCAGATCGAGAAACTCGACCGCGACGGCGCCGCGCAACGCTTGCTGCGCTCGGGCCTGTGGACGGCGTTTCGCACCCGACCCTTCAGCCGCGTGCCGCCGTCCGGCAGCGTGCCCCACGCCATTTTCATCACCGCAATCGACACCCGTCCGCTGGCCCCCGATCCGGCCGTGGTGGTGGCCCGCGACGCCGAGGCGTTCGGCGCCGGACTGCAAGTCCTGACCAGCCTGACGCAAGGCTCGGTCTGGTTGTGCACGGCGCCAGACTGGAAGATTGCATTGCCCGGCATCGAGCGCGTGCACCATGTGAGTTTCAGCGGCCCGCATCCCGCCGGGCTGCCGGGTACCCACATGCATTTCCTCGATCCGGTGGGACCGAACCGCACTGCCTGGCACATCGGTTTCCAGGATGTGATGGCGATCGGCCACCTGTTCCGCAAGGGACAGATCGACACGACGCGGGTGGCCTCCCTGTGCGGCGTCTGCGTCAAGGAGCCGCGACTGATCACCACGCGCCTGGGTGCATCGCTGGAGCAACTG
>JAPHSB010000386.1 GCA_026193295.1 Lysobacterales bacterium | reverse complement strand
GTAGGACCGAATTCATTCGGGAAATCCGCTTGGAGAGATACATGACCGACCTTTACGAAAATCCCATGGGCCTCGACGGCTTCGAGTTCGTCGAGTTCGCCTCGCCCACACCGGGCGTGCTGGAACCGGTGTTCGACGCGCTCGGTTTCACCGAGGTGGCGAAGCACCGTTCCAAGCAGGTCACGCTATGGCGCCAGGGTGGCATCAACTTCATCCTCAACGCCGAGCCTAAGAGCTACGCCGCGTATTTCGCGGAGGAGCACGGGCCCAGCGCCTGCGGCATGGCCTTCCGGGTAGCCGACGCGCACAAAGCCTACAGCTTGGCGCTGGAGAAAGGGGCCCAGCCGATCGAGATTCCAACCGGGCCGATGGAACTCCGCCTTCCGGCGATCAAAGGTATCGGCGGGGCGCCGCTGTACCTGATCGACCGTTACGAGGACGGCAAAAGCATTTACGACATCGATTTCGAGTTCCACGAGGGCGTGGAGCGCCATCCCGAGGGCTGCGGCTTCAGCATGATCGACCACCTGACCCACAACGTCTACCGCGGCCGCATGGGTTACTGGGCAAGATTCTACGAGCGGCTGTTCAACTTCCGTGAAATCCGCTACTTCGACATCAAGGGCGAATACACCGGCCTGCTTTCGAAGGCCATGACCGCGCCGGACGGGAAGATCCGCATCCCGTTGAACGAGGAAGCCTCCAAGGGCACCGGGCAGATCGAGGAATTCCTGATGGCCTACAACGGCGAAGGCATCCAGCACATCGCACTGATCTGCGATGACCTGCTGGCCTGCTGGGATCGTCTGAAGGAAAGAGGCGTCCCGTTCATGTCGCCGCCGCCGGCCACCTACTACGAGATGCTGGAAGAGCGCCTGCCCGGGCACGGTGAACCGGTCGCGGAGTTGCAGAAGCGCGGCATCCTCCTGGACGGCTCCACCGAAAAAGGCGATCCGCGCCTGCTGCTGCAGATTTTTTCCGAGACCATGGTCGGGCCGCTGTTTTTCGAGTTCATCCAGCGCAAGAAGGACGAGGGTTTCGGCGAGGGCAACTTCACCGCCCTGTTCGAGTCGATGGAGCGCGACCAACTGCGTCGTGGGGTCATCGCCGGGGACGACGCGTCCTGATCGCCGCCATGTGAGACCGCGCCGCGTGTGACCCGTCCCCAAGCCAAGGACAATGGGTTGCCCGAAGACCGGTCTCTTGCATAAGACCTGATTTGGGTCGCGGCGAAAAACCATTTTTGCTGTTACGTTCTATACTCTTAGTTAGTCCCACACGTCTGACTGCCATGACCCGACTCAGCACCATTGACGGCGGCTTTCTGCTCACCGAAACACCGCACAGCCCCAAGCACGTTGCCGCGCTGATCATCTTCCAACTGCCCAAGGGTAAAGGCCCGGCCTGGTTGCGCAAACTGCTGGAAGAAATGAAGCAGATTCCGCCGGGCTATCCCTTCAACCAGCGGGTCAGAAAACGGGCTGGACTGTTCTACGAGCTGGAACTCGACCAACACCTCGAACTCGACTACCACGTACGCCACACGGTGCTGCCACGTCCCGGTGGCGACAAGGAACTGCGTGACGCGGTAGCCCGTATGCATGCCAACCTGCTCGACAGCGACCGGCCGTTGTGGGAGTTTTACCTGATCGAAGGACTGGCCGGACGGCGCTTCGCCTTTTACATCAAGATTCACCACGCGCTGGCTGACGGCATCACCTTCGGCCGCTGGATCGAGAATTGCACGACCACTACGCCCCGGGCCCGCGGCGTGAGCCCCATCTGGGCCTGCGGCGGTGAGCCTGTGGAGTCAGTCCGGGACGATATCAGCTACACGCAGATGATCTTCGATGGCGCGAAGGTCCTCGGCGGCGGCGTGCGCACGGCGCTGGGTGTGGCGGCGATCGCCGGGCGGATGCTGCAGCGACGCTTCCTGGATCGCGACGAGCACGTCGCCCTGCCGCTTTCTGCGCCGCGCACCTCGCTCAACGTCTCGACCGGCGCGGCACGCACGCTTGCGTTCGTGAAATATCCGCTCGACCAACTGCGGGCTATCGGCAAGGCGCGGGGCGGCACCATCAACGACGTCGTGATGACGATGTGCGACATGGCGCTTAGCCACTACCTCGAGCAGCATGGCGACGTTCCCAGGGGCTCCCTGGTTGCCTACATGCCGGTGAACGTGCGCACGGAAGAGGAGGGCGGTGACGGCAACCTGGTCACCCTGCTGCAGGTAAAGCTCGCCTCTAATCACCGCGATCCGTTGTCCTCGCTGGATGAAGTCCGCGAATCCATCGCCTCGGCACGCGAAGTCTTTTCCGGAGCCACGCGCCCGGCCGTGCAGTACTACAGTCTCCTCGTCGCGCTGTTCTCTCTGTTCGAGGAGTTGACGCAACTCGGCCGCCTGATACCCCCGGTGAATAATCTGGTGATTTCGAACGTGCCGGGTTCGCGGGTCAGACGGTACATCAACGGCGCCGAGGCCGTGGGCATGTACCCGGTCAGCACCTTGCCGCCGATGACCGCGCTGAACGTGACCTGCTGCAGCTTTGCCGGGACGCTGTACTTTGGCCTGATCGCCGGCCGCACGGCAGTGCCGGATCTGCCGTTGTTGATCGATTACCTGGACCAGGCATTCGAGCGGTTGGCCGAGGCAACCGGCATGTCGGACCAACGCCGGAAAACAGCGTGAAGGTCGCCGATGCCGTTGCCGCGCGTTTCTCCGCACGGGCTTTTCTCGACAAGCCGGTTTCTACGCAGCAGATGCGCCGTATCCTGGACCGTGCGCGGCAATCGCCATCGGGCGGTAATCTGCAGCCCTGGTACGTGTATGTCGTGGCCGGGCGGAAGTTGCAGGAACTTATCGTCCGGGTTCACGCCGCCGCCGCTGAGCACCCGCGCGGCGAGCCGCCCGAGTACAACGTCTACCCGCCGGAACTGCCGGAACCGTATCGCTCCCGTCGCTATCGCTGTGGCGAGGATCTCTATGCCGCGCTGGGTATCCCGCGCGAGGACAAGCCGGCGCGCCTGCGCCAGTTCGCGAAAAACCTGCAGGGTTTCGGAGCGCCGATGGTGCTGTTCTTCAGCATCGACCGCGCCATGGGCCAGAACCAGTGGGCCCACCTCGGCATGTTCATGCAGACGGTGATGCTGCTGGCCGTGGAAGAGGGGCTGTATACCTGTCCCCAGGAGGCCTGGTCTGCCTTCCACACTGCCGTAGCGGAATTCCTGGGCATGCCCGAGGACCAGATGTTCTATTGCGGCATGGCCATCGGTTATGCCGACCTCGACCACCCGGTCAACCAGTGGCGCACCGAGCGCGCTCCGCTGGAAGATATCGCCAGGTTTCTGGTGGACCCGTAGGACCGAAGCTCTGGTTCGGGAATGTGGCTTACCCCATACCGAACCAGAGCTTCGGTCCTGCCGCCTTGCCAGATCTCCGCCCAACCCCCATCCTTAAGCCATGAGCATCGCCAACGAACATTTGCTGGAAATCCGTGAACTGGTCAAGGACCACCTTGCGCACCAGGACGAGCGCAAGTTGTCGGCGGAGCGCGAGGAAGCGCTCAAACAACAGATCTGCGACAACCTGCGGCGCGAGAATGCCGTACTGATTGCGCACTACTACACCCAGGACGCGGTGCAGGACCTGGCCGAGGAGACCGGCGGCATCGTCAGCGATTCGCTGGAGATGGCCCGCTTCGGCCACGACCACCCGGCGCAGACCCTGGTGGTGGCGGGCGTCAAGTTCATGGGCGAGACGGCCAAGATCCTGACGCCCGAAAAGCGCGTGCTGATGCCCACCCTGGAAGCGACCTGCTCGCTGGATATCGGCTGCCCGATCGACGAGTTCGCCGAGTTCTGTGACCAGCATCCTGACCGCACCGTGGTGGTCTACGCCAATACCTCGGCTGCGGTGAAGGCCCGCTCAGACTGGGTCGTCACGTCCAGCATCGCCAAGGACGTGGTCGCCCACCTGCATGCGCAGGGCAAAAAAGTCCTGTTCGCGCCGGACCGCCACCTCGGTCATTACATCCAGAGCGTGACCGGTGCCGACGTGCTGGTCTGGGACGGCGCCTGCATCGTGCACGAGGAGTTCAAGGCCGATGGCCTGCGCCACGTGATGGAGGAGCATCCCGATGCCGCGGTGCTGGTGCATCCCGAATCACCGGCCGCCGTGATCGAACTTGCCGACCGGGTTGGCTCCACGTCACAGATCATCCAGGCCGCGAAGGAAATGCCCAATCGCAAATTCATCGTCGCCACCGACCAGGGTATCTTCCACACCATGCAAAAGCAGGTGCCGGACAAGGAGCTGATCATCGCCCCGACCGCCGGCCACGGCGCCACCTGCTACAGCTGCGCCAACTGCCCCTGGATGGCGATGAACGAGCTGGAGTCACTGGCCAGGGTATTCGAGCGTGACGACAACGAGGTATTCGTCGACCCCGAGCTTGGCAAGCGCGCGATGTTGCCGCTGCAGCGGATGCTGGATTTCAAGAAGACTCTCTAGGGGCGCGCTCGCGAATTGCTGCTGCCTCCAGCCTGCCACATCAGGACGATGGCAGATTCAGCACTGCTTTGAGACCACCCAGATCGCTGTCGCCCAGGGTTAGCGAACCACCGTAGAGAAGTGCGATATCCCGCACGATACCCAGGCCGTGGCCGTGTCCTGGCCGCGACTCGTCCAGTTTCCGGCCGCGGCGCATGACTCCTTCGCGCTCCTCCTCGGGAATGCCGGGGCCGTTGTCTTCGATGACCAGCTTAAGACGATCGTTGGCCGATTCGCAGTTGATGCAGACTTCGCTCGTGGCCCACTTGCACGCATTGTCGAGCAGGTTTCCGGCCATCTCCTCCAGATCTTGCGCCTCACCCCGAAACCACTTGTCATCCAGGCTCAACTGGCGAATGTCGATGGCTTTTTCTTTGTAGATGTGCCTCACGGCGTAGACCAGGTCGTCGATGACTGAGCGCACACTGGTGCGGTAGCCGATTGCGTCCTTTTTGCCATAAATGCGCGCCCTGGAGAGATAGTGGTCGATGTCGCTGGCTATCAGGTGTGTTTGCTCGAGGATCAGCTGGCCCTGTTTGTTCTCCATGGTGCGGGCTTCGTTGCGGATTACCGTGAGCGGGGTCTTTACCGCGTGCGCCAGGTCTCCCAGCTGGTTGCGCGCCCGCTTGAGCAACAATTCGTTGTGATCCAGCAGGAAATTCAGCTCGTCGACGAGCGGCTGCACATCGGCTGGAAAATCCTGCGACAGTCGCTCCGTCGTGCCGGACTTGATATCGCTGATCTCTTGACGAATTGCTCGCAGGGGTTTCAGTGCTACCCGCACCTGCATCACCACGGCTACCGAAAGGCCGATGGCCAGCACCAGGAAGCTCGTCAGGACATGGGTTGCGAAGTCCTGGACGTCATCGGTAATCTGGAACTGCGGAGCTGTTGCAATGAAGGTCAGAGATCCGGGCTCGCTGGGATAGGAAACGTGCACTACGTTCGCACGCAGTTTCTGGCCGTTTGGACCAAAAACCGTTTGCACACCGTGATTTTCGTCAAGCGTGATGCCCTGCAAATCCAGCCGCTCGTCGCCCAGTGAGGCCGACTTGACGACCGGCTGGTCATCACTCAGCACTTCCCAGTACCATCCCGAGCGAGGGCGGTGGAATCGCGGATCCGTCGGCTCGCGATGCAAGCCTACACGCCCCTCGCTGTCGGTGCGCACCGCGGCGATCAGTTCTTCGACATGGGTGAACACATGCGCGTCGTAGTGTTCCTCGATGTGATCCCGGTACAACTGACCCAGCAGTAATGCCGTGGCCAGCAAGGCGAGAATGATCCAGAAGATCGACAGGGAGATGATCCGCTTGGTCAGCGACTTATGCATCGCTTGTTGATCGCTGAAGTTGGTAACCGAGACCCCGCCGTGTCACGATCATTTCGGGACAGAACTTGCCGCGCAGCCGATTGATAAGCACCTCGATCACGTTCGAGTCACGGTCGAAGTCCTGACCATAAATATGCTCGGTCAATTCGGTTTTCGAGACGACCTCGCCCCTGCGTTGCATCAGGTAATGCAGCGTTCGGAATTCCAGGGCCGTGAGATCCACCAATTGGCCGTCCAGCGTGACCCGGGCGCTGCTGGGATCCATCAAAACCCGGCCGCAACCACAGGCCAGGAGCGCTTGTGCGTGGCCGGCCGAGCGCCGGATCAGGGCTTCCAGCCGGGCCAGTAACTCCTCGTACTCGAACGGCTTGGCCAGGTAGTCGTCCGCCCCGGCACGCAATCCGGCCACTTTCTCGCGCCAGGTGTGGCGTGAAGTCAGGATCAGCACGGGTACGCGGTTGCCGCCGGCGCGCCAACGTTCGAGCACTTCGATCCCATCCAGCTTGGGCAGGCCGAGATCGAGGATCACCGCGTCATAGGATTCGGTATCACCCAGGAATAAGCCTTCATCACCATCGAAGGCCACATCCGCGACGTACAGCGCGTGCTCCAGTGTGCTCTTGATCTGGCGCGCAAGCTCGGTATTGTCCTCGACGATCAGGATTCTCATGCGCGCTCGATGATCTTGAGGCGACATTTACCCGAATCTATTGTGGGCCATTTTTGCCGAAACGACACTGATATGGATCATAGCGATATCGGCACGGTATCCGGCAATGCACCCCGTCGCCCGAGGCGGCAGATTGAAACTTAACAAAACCTGAAAAGACTCTTCAGGCTGTGCTCAGCACACCTTTGTTAGCGTTTCCATGTGGTCAAATCAACCGCACCGATTAATCAAGCGATCCTGCCGGAATGAGAAGGCAACGGCGGTCGTTCACACGGAGGAAATCAGTCCCAATCAAATTTGAGTTGCCTGTCGTTCTCTTCTGCGTCATTGACGAACTGGAGCGCGGGTCACGGCAGAGTCAATTCGCAAAGGTCATTATTCGAAATTGCCAGGACTGGAGGAACGCAGTTGGCATGTAAGCAAGGGTTCGAAGGCCAAAGAGGAACCGTTCTCCTCGCAGTCAGCTAACCCGGTGCCCACCGGAACGCTGACGACGGCTGGGCGCCGCACCACCCCCCCCTTGGTGCGGCGCCTTTTTCTTTGGGAAAATGGCGCATCGAAATCTCCGAATAAATTCGGTCCCACGCGTAGGGCCGAATTTATTCGGGATTGGTTTACATCCGTTACGGGATTAAGACGCGCGCCGCTGCCCGCCTTTAGCCCCCG
>JAPHSB010000185.1 GCA_026193295.1 Lysobacterales bacterium | reverse complement strand
GGCAGCATATCGGGAGTCTTGGGCTCCGGCCCGAAACTGCCTTTGTCCCAGGTATAGAAGTCAGCGAATTCATCCTCGCGCGAGAGCTGCGGATGGGTCTCGCCGTCCCCTTTCATCTGCGTGACCTCGTAGACCGGCTCCCAGCGCATCCGCCGCTTCGCGTAAAGTGCGTCAATGGGACGGCCATCGAAGGTGACGTCGTCGAACATCAACCCGTTCGACAGGTTGCCGTTGTGCGGGATGGCGAGCAGGCGCACGCCGGCTGTCTTCTCGGCCTTTTCCATCCAGTCCCAGAGTTTCTCCGGGTCCTCCGTGTCGTAAGTCGAGATCGGGACGATCTTGTCCGCCGACTCCTTGCCTCCGCGAAAAATGATATTCCGGTGCAGGTTCACGCCGTTCGGGCCGGAGGTCCACTCGAAGCCGATGAAGGCCGTGAACAAGCCCGGGGCGTTGTTCTTTTCTGCCGCCTCCGTCGCCTTCGCCCACATGCTCTTGCCGAAGTTGGTCCCGGCCAGCGGGTCCTTGCCCGTCTGCGAGGCGAGTTCCCAGAATTCATAGCCCTCGAATTTGCTCTCGAGCGTACCGGGCGCCATGATCCGGGCAATTTCGCGGCCAAACTCGGTGGCGAGCAGCTCGGCGTCGCCGTTGCTTACCGCAGTCGGCAGCCCAAGATTTTCCGCATGGTCGGACACGACCAGAAAGTCGAGCGGACGCCCCAGGCGTACGGGGATTCCCGTCGAGGAAATCACCTTCTCGCCGCGGGCGAAGCGAAAGGCATCATCGGGCGTCAGCGTCGCACCGATAAGACCGGCATCGGGCGAAAACGCGGTATGCAGATGGGTGTCACCAAAGAGCACCTTGTCGGGATAGCTTTCATCCGGGTACGGCGAGTACACAGCATTCGCCGGTGGCACCACGCCGGGTGAATCCTGCGCGAAAGCAGGGAATGCCAGCAGGACGAGGAGATACAGCAGGCAACGAAATACAGCGTTCATGGCAAAATTCCCAGCAAGGTGGAGACTGCATCACATGGTGGCTTTGGACCCACCCTGCAGCATGAACACTCAGAGTACGCGTTTGCAGAAAACAAAGTTGTCAATTCATGACAACAATTAGCGGCTGCGTGACAGGTCGTTTGGTCTTGCCGAGTCCTGCAGGGAGTCAAGAATGACCTGGCGCTGCGTCGATCACGGTCGGAACGACGTGGCTCATCGCAGACGCGCGCCCGCTGTATTTGAAGCGCCCCGCAGACCGGCTAGAAACGGCTCGGTCCGGGCCTGGCCATCGATGGCAGGTGCACCGGCCGCCCCCCGCCCATCGGAGGCCGGTACATGGGCGGCGGCCGCACCGGAACCTGACCCCGGCAGCAGGGCCGGTAATAGTAGGGGTCGTACCAACCACCGCCATGATAATAGCCGGTGCCGACTCCCACCGAAGTGCGGTAGCCGGTCGACTCGCAGCCGGCAAGGCCCAGCAGGGTGAAAACGCAAAGGGTGGCAAGCCGCAGGGATATCCGCTTCATTGCGCCGCCTCCGGATCGTCGTATGTCCAGTGTATCAAGGCGATCGGAGCTCCAATCGGATCCGATACGATGGCCAGGTTGCCAGCGAGAATTGCCGGGTCCGGACCCAGCAGAACTTCGCCGCCCAGATCGACGGCCCTGGCGACAGAGGCTGCAACGTCATCCACCTGGACATACCCGACCCAGGTGGGATGTGATCCGGATTCAGCTGACAGGTGACTGATAGCCGCCCGCGCAAATCCGCCCTTCGCAAGGAAGAAGTCAAGCTCGTCGCCGGAGTCGTAGGCCTCGGTGATTTCGTAGCCGAACTGCGATTGATAGAACCGCGAGGCGCCTTCGACGTCCTGACTGTACAGGCTGACCCACAGCCACTCGCCGGGCGCCGAACGGTAGTCCGCGGGGTCGCCGCTGCTCGAGTCGAGCAGGCCAAACAGGGCCCCTTCCGGGTCGGCCACCACCGCCAGGGTTCCCCGGTCCGGCATGCTGCGCGGTTCCAGCAGCACGCGGCCACCCGCGGCGACGATATCGGCGACCTTTTTCGGCACCTGCTCAGTCGATAAGTAGTAGATCCAGCGACCGTAGGGCCGATCGGTATCAGTGGCCTCCTGCAGCACCACCCCCGCAACGGCGATGTTGCCCTGGTAGAAGATCCCGTAACTGCGATCCGGGCTTTCCCAGCGCCATTCCCAGTCAAACAGGCTGCCGTAAAAGCGCTTCGACGCCTCGATATCGCTGGTAAAAAAATCGGCGAAGATGAACTTGCCGCGCAGATGCTCGCCGGTAGCGGGATCGTTGAGTGCAGGCACGGGCGGCCACGAAGTGCTGCTGCCCGCGATCGATGCGGTACACCAGAGCGCCAGGGCCAGGGCGGCCATCCGGGTGATGCGTCTCATATCGATCCCGCGAAGAAATAGGTTGCCGGATACTAGCGCGATGATAACGTGACACGCAAGCTGTCGGCACATCGGCGCTGCAACATGGAGCTCAGGACATGAACACGATTGAAGATCAGAAGAAAGCCTCGAATTTGGTGAAGCTGGTTCGCGCCACGATCATTGGTGGATTCCTCGTGGTGATGCCCGCTTACCTGGCGCTCATACTCCTGGACGAGGTGATCAGGGGCCTGGTGCTGGTACTGGGCGGATTGATCAAGCCAATCACTGCTGTGCTCGGGATTGATGAGGGCGCGATCGGGTTTATCGTTGGCGTACTGGTTTTTTTACTGCTGTGCGCCGTCGCCGGAATTTTGCTGAAAACCAGCTAT
Source organism: Lysobacterales bacterium (assembly GCA_026193295.1). Classification (GTDB taxonomy): domain Bacteria; phylum Pseudomonadota; class Gammaproteobacteria; order Xanthomonadales; family SZUA-36; genus CALKKN01. The sequence continues at coordinate 6,133 of JAPHSB010000185.1, read as the reverse complement.
TCCAAACACATCAAGAGTAAAATTGAGCCGATCTTCAGGCAAATCCCCGGCTACGTATTGCTGCGCAGCATTACGAATCGCCTGGCCCGGCTTGAAACAGCCGAAAAACTGGCGGTCGGCTTCGTGGAACTGATCGAGAACCAGCGGTCTCTCTCAGCAGCGTTTGTCCTTGAAAAACACGACAACGGGACGTACACGATCTTTGTTCCCATCGTGCCAACCCCCACGGTTGGAAACATTTATGTGGTGCCGGAACAGCGGATGTCCATAGTCGATGTGCCGTTCCTGGACATGGTCAAATTCATCACGAAATGGGGTGAGACGACCCCGGCCCTGCGACAGGCGATAGCCAGGCTTTCCATTTAGGCAGTGATAGTCGAGGCGCCGCATGAGCCTTCGTTGGGTGTGTCACGCAAAAACAAACATTAGTCATGAGATACCAATTATCCGGGAGGGTTTTGGTCGAAAATTCTAGTCTGAACCCTGCTTGCCGGGATATGGCTGCCACTCAAACTAAACCGAGGCTGAATATGAACGACGCTGCTAAACCGCTTGCCGGCAAGATAGCCGGTGGTCACCTGCTCGCGAAAGCGATGGCGGATAAAGGTATCAAACGAATATTCTCTGTGTGCGGCGGCTTCATCAACCCGGCGTACATGGGCTGTGAGCATTTCGGCATCGAGGTCATCGGCTGTCGCAATGAGCTCGAAGCGGGTTTCATGGCCGCCGCGACAGCGCGGCTGACCCGGGAACCCGCGGTATGCCTGGCGGAGCCCAGCGGTTTCACCAATTACGTGTCTGCGGTCGCGGAAGCCCACTACACCGGCGATCCGGTCATTTTTATCAGCGCTTCGGCTAATTCGAACAACTTCGACAATGCCGGTTTCAAGGAAATGCCGCAGGCGGACGTGGTCGACTGCATGACCAAGTACGCCATCGAGGTCAACGATGCACAGCGCATCGGCTGGTTTTTCGACAAGGCCTATGACATCGCCATCAACCTGCCGACGGGCCCGGTTCAGTTGACGATTCCGACCAACTTTCTGTTCTCCGGGCGGGTCAGCCTGGAGCAGCCGGAGGGCGCCCGGAAATTCGACACCACGCGAAAGAAAGTGCACAAGCCCGCGCCGAATCCGGACGACATCGCCGACTTGATCGAGGCGCTCGGGCAGGCGCGCAAGCCGGTCATCATCGCGGGCCCGGGCACCTGGTTCGGCCACGCCGAAAAAGAGATGCAGGCGCTTTCCGCACGGTATGACATCCCGGTTTTCGTTCCGGTCACGCACGTGAAGCTGTACGACATGTCGCACGAGACCAACATGGGTATCGTCGACTACCACCAGAACCCGTGTTCGCGCATGATCGGAGCGGAAGCGGATCTCGTGCTGCTGCTGGGTGGCCGGCTGGACTTTCCGCTCAATTTCGGCGAAGCGCCGCTGTTCAACCCGGCGACGAAAATCGTCGCCGTCAACCCGACCGCCCGCGAACTCAGCAACAACATGCTCGTCGATACGCGCATCTGCAGCGACGTGCAGATGTTCCTCAAGGCGCTGTTGGCCGAGTCCGCTGTTTTCGACGTCGACGACGATTGGCTGGAGCGCATCCGGCAGCGTCGCGCAGAGAGCTGCGAGGAGTTTCGCCCCTTCCTGACGTCCGACCAGGAGCCGGTCCACCCCGTGCGGCTTTGCTACGAAGCGCTGATGTCGCTCGGCGAAGACGACATCATCGTTATCGACGGCGGCGATATCGCCTGCTGGTTCGAAACCGCGATCGGCCTGTGGGCGACGGAAGGGCGCAAGATCAAGGGTATCGTCAGCCCGGGCCCGTGGGAGCAGATGGGAACCGGCCCGGCCTACGCGACCGCGGCCAAGATGACGCACCCGGATGCGAGGGTCATCCTGGTGACCGGCGATGGGTCCCTGGGCCTGGCGCCGGGCCTGACGCCGCTCGAAACCTCGATCGATCACCACGCCCCGGTTACAATCCTGGTTGCCAACAACGCCCAGTGGGGCATGATCCAGGAACAGCAAAAGGCCATGTGGGGGCAGGTCAGCGCCACCAGCCTGCGCGATGTCAATTACGCGGCCATATTCGAGGGTGGCGGCGCGCATGCGGAAACAGTCAGGGCGTCATCCGAACTCGGGCCCGCCATACAACGTGCGCTGGAGAAGAATCAGTCGCTGTCGGCCCTGCTCGACGTCAAGACCCAGGGCGTCAAGTCGCCGCTGACGCAGGGGCTGATCGAGATGCGCATCAAGACTTCTATTGAGTAACCCGGGCCCGGGCACGAGCCCGGGTTTCACCCCCGTGCACGCAGATACGGATTCGACGGAGTAGACGACGATGACACACTCAGCAAGCCAACCCCTGCCGGATCATCTGTGGCGCCCAATGACCCAGCACCAGGTGCTGCGCGGCGCGGTGCCCAATACCATGGTCAGCGCCAAGGGCTGTTTCATCACGGACCAGAACGGCAACCGCTTCCTCGATGCGATCGCCGGGCTTTGGTGCGTGAATGTCGGCTATGGGCGCACCGAAATCGCCGACGTGGCCCGACAGCAGATGGCCGAACTCAACTACCTCGCGCCGATCATGAGCAGCGGCCCGGTCGTCGATTTGGCCGAGAAACTGCAGCAGCTGCTCGGCTTCGAGAGCCATGTCTATTTTTCCGCCAGCGGCTCCGAGGCCAACGAGACGGCCTTCAAGATCGCGCGTCAATACCACCTCCAGGCCGGCAATGGCGGCGAACGGCGTTTCAAGATCATCTCGCGTTACCGCGCCTACCACGGCAACACGATGGGGGCGATGGCGGCGACCGGGCAGGCCGAGCGCAAACTGGGCTATGAGCCGGGTCCGGCAGGTTTCATTCACGTGATGCCGCCGTATCCTTATCGCGGCCATCCGAAGTTGACGGCGGAGGAGCATGGCGAGGAATGTGCGCACCTGCTGGAAGAAACCATCATTCACGAAGGCGCCGAAACAGTGGCGGCCTTCATCATGGAGCCGCTGATTTCCGGTGGCGGCGTGCTGGTGCCGCCCGACAGCTACATCCCGCGCGTCCGCGAAATCTGCGATCGCCACGGCGTCCTGCTGATTTTCGATGAGGTCGTTTCCGGTTTCGGCCGGTTGGGCAAGATGTTCGGTTACGAGCACTGGAAAACCGAGGCGGACATTTTCACCTTCGCCAAGGGACTCGCAAGCGGTTACATACCGGTGGCCGCGACCGCAGTCAAGGAGCGCATCTTCGAGAAGTTCTACGGTGACCCCGCGGAGATGCAGCACTTCCGGCAGATCAATACCTACGGCGGTCACCCGGTGGCCTCCGCGGTTGCGCTCAAGGCCATCCAGATCGTCGAGGACGAGAAGCTGGCCGACAACGCCAGCAAGGTCGGCGGCTACATGCTGCAGCAATTGCAGGAAGCGCTGGCGGATCATCCGTATGCGGGCGAGATTCGCGGCAAGGGCATGATCATGGGCATCGAGCTGGTCGAAGACCGCGAGACCAAGGTCCCGCTGGCGGACGGCCAGGTCATGGGCATCGTCGGCGACTGCGTCCGGAACGGCGTGATCCTCGGCCGAAACAGCAATACGATCCCGGGCCGCTGCAACGTGCTCCTGGTGGCTCCGCCGCTGATTCTCACGGAACAGGAAGCCGACCAGATCGTGGAGACGGTGACGGCCGCTATGGGAAGAGCTTTGCAGAAATAGGGCTTAGCCGCCCTTGCGCCAGACCTTGAAGACGCCAACCGTCAGCAAGGGGATCATGAAGATGATCAGGTAGCCCCAGGCAATGGTGCCATAGCCCTTGGCGACCAGTGCCGTGATCCCGAAGCTGGCCAGGAACAGGCTGATGGCCAGGGCAGCGCCGGCCACGATGGCGTGGGTAGCCGGGCCGCCCTTGCGGCCCCGTCGCTCGATGAGCCATGCGTCGATTCGTTCGTTGACGCCCTGCAGCAGGCCAGCACAGGTCTGAATGATCATCGCAAACAGCACGATGATGTACACGACCATGAGCCACGGCGTCGCAAGTTGCCCGATCATCCAGTAGGTTGGCAGCGGTTGCTCCAGCGAAGCAGGATAGGCGGCCATGAACGTCAGGTGAAAAACCAGTGCCGGGAACACCCCCACGATGCCCGCCGTGAATCCACTGACGATGGCTTCACCCCGCGTGTTTATATCCCGGGCGCAATACAGCAGCACCGGGATGACCGCGGCAGTGTAAAGCATGTACTGGGAGCCATTGGCCAGCCAGTTTCCGCTCAGGCGTGCTGTACTGAAGGTGAGTGCTATCGCATCGTGAAACTGAATCAGCGTCATCGCACTGTAGATGATCAGCACCATCGTCAGCGCAATCATGCAGATCGACATGGACTCCTCCAGTAACGTCCGCCCGAAATAGTTCAGCGCGACGACCGCGCCAAACAGCAAGCCGACGCCTACCAGCGACGGAATGCCGAATTGGTCGTTGAGGACGCTACCGGCAGCCGAGCCATTCACTGCCAGCACGATCAGCAGCGACAGCAGGAACAGGATTTCGAACGCGATCCACCCGCGGCCGACCAGGATTTTGAGGAAACCGCGATAATCATAGGTTCGCCCCACTCGGGCCAACTCGAAACTCAGGGCCATCGCCAGGCCCCAGCCAAGGCCCGCCACGGCCAGGGCGAGGAAACCCCCAACCGGACCGAGGACGCTGATGAACTCGGCGATTTCACGCCCCGTTCCATAGGCGCCGCCGAAAATGACCGACTGAAAAACGGCGGCCGGGATCACTATGACGCGGACGAATCGGGAGGACATTCCAGCCATAGTTTTTCTGCTCCCATCGCAAGCGCGGACCAAGGGTAGCCTATCGTAGCAAGCGCCCCCGGGTGGCGTTTGTGTCGAAATGCCAGAAATTTGTTATTATGCGACAAGCTTAGCGCGGCACGAAGCGGGTTGCATCATGGAACCACTGGTACGAGCTCGGACACTGCAGGGATTCGGCGCCCTGGTCGCCGATTTGGGCGAACAGCCGGAGGCGATCCTGGAGCGCGCCGGGCTCGACATCGGGGTGCTCAATCGAACGGATGAGTGGATCCCTTTCCGGTCCGTGTTGATTGCGTACGAATCGGCAGCGCTCGCCACCCACTGCGCAGATTTCGGCATTCGGCTCTCCGGGCGTCGCGACCTGTCGTTCCTGGGCCCGCTGGTGCTGATTTTCAAATACTCGAGCGACCTGGAGCACGGCTTCGCGTCGTGTATGAAGTACATCACTGCTCATACCACGGGTTACACGCCGGTCCTGGAGGTGAAGGGGTCTGCGGCGAGTTGGCAATTGAGCATGGACGACACGCTGCGCGCCCACGCGGATCAATGGATCGAAGAATCGTTGCTGACGGCCATAAAACTCGTACGGGTCCTGCTCGGCGCGCGCTACGTGCCCCAGGCCGTCAATTGCCGGCACGCGAAAACTGAAGGTACCGACTACGAGCGATCGTTTGGCGCCCCGATAAGATTCAAGGCGCCATTCGACGGTATCATCCTGAACCGCGAAGACCTGAAATCGCGAAATCCGATCGACGACCAGCAGGTGCATCGATTCCTGCTGGACTACCTGGATTCGCGCGTTTTGCGCGCCGACGAGGACGTCGCTGCCGCCGTCCGTTCGCTGCTGCCGAAACTGATCCCGACGGGCAAGTTCTCGGTCAATGTCGTCGCCGATCAGCTGTGCGTACACAGCCGCACGTTGCAGAGGCGGCTCAAGGTTGCCGGCCTGAGCTATGCCGAACTGTTGGACGAGTGTCGCGCCAGGATGGCGCGGGATTACCTGCTGACCAGCAACCTGCCGATGGGCAACCTGGCCTACATGCTTGGCTATGCGGATCAGAGCGCCTTCAACCACGCATTCCGCCGCTGGTACCGCATGACTCCCCGGCAATGGTGCGCAGAGCACCGCGAGTGGCGCACTACGGGTGCACAGTGGCGCAGTAACGCACATCGGGCCTAGTCGCCCAAAAACAACATTTCGTCATCAAATCGCAATTTCGCCGGGGGCGACCGCAGTAGGATATAAGCGGTCCCCAATGTCGGTGTGCTTTCAATCACATAGCAATCGGCGCGGACCCTTGGGGTGGAGGGAGGTTCGCGGCAG
>JAPHSB010000250.1 GCA_026193295.1 Lysobacterales bacterium | reverse complement strand
CCATGTGGATTGGACCGTTGCGCAGGGGTCGACCGGAGAGTCCCAGAGCTGCGGTGGCGATGCCACAAAAGTCATAGTCAGAACGGTTACCGCCGACCCAAACTGACTTTTGAGCTTCAGTCATTCCTCGACTCCCCGGCACGCGCGACGAAACGCCCCGGCCGCGCGCCGGTTTCCTGGCCGTTCGCATACACTTCGACGCCATTTACCCAGACCCGAATGATGCCGCTGCTGAGGGCTTGCGGATCCTGCGGCGTGGCGTTGTCGATTACCGTGTCCGGATCGAACAGGACCAGGTCGGCTGCTGCGCCTGGACGGATCACACCTCGGTCCATGATGCCCATGTGTTGTGCCGCGAGCCCGGACATTTTGCGTACCGCTTCCTCCAGAGGTAGCAGTTCCTGTTCACGCACGTAGCGGCCCAGCACGCGCGGAAACGAACCTGCGCCGCGTGGATGTAAGTCGTCCAGCATACCGTCGGTGCAGATGTTGCTGTGCGGCCAGGCGATCAAGGTCGCGACGTCGTCCGCACGCATGCTGGTGCCGATGATCATGTCCGTTTGCCGGCCGGTTTCCTCGCTCATGGCTTCAGAGGCGGCAATCAGTTCCATGAACGCGGTGGCCGGATCGCTGCCGCGCAGCGCGGCCACTTCGCTGAGTGTCATTCCCACGTATTCCGGTTGCGGTTCGTACAGGGTGAACCACATACCGTCGGGCGGCGCGATCTCGCGCAGCATGAACTCCACTTCCGCCCGGTTGGTGATGTCTCGTTCGGGGAGCAGCACCATCATTCCGGACTGCCAGTACTCGTAGGGATAGACATCGGCAGTCACGTCTACGCCCTCGGCCCTGGCGGCGTCCAGTTTTTCCAGGATTTCTGGGGCCCGGCCCCAAAGGCTGGTCATGGCCAGTTTGATGTGGGAGATCTGCACCGGGATTTTTGCCGCCCGCCCAATGGCGATGATCTCGTCGATGGCCGCTTCGAACCAGCGGTCCTCACTGCGCACATGGCTGATGTAGCGCCCCCCGCTGGCCGCGGCAACTCGAGCCAGGGTCGTGACCTCCTGCGTTTGCGAGTAAATTCCGGGGTCGTACTCCAGGCCGGCTGCCAGGCCGATCGCACCCGCGTCCAGGTCCTGTTGCAGTAGCAGACTCATTTCGAATAATTCAGTCTCCGTGGCCGCGCGCCGGAAGTCGTCGCCCATGACCCGACTGCGCAGCGTGTTGTGGCCCGAATAGGCGGCAACATTGATGGCGGTCGGCTGTTCGATCAGACGGAAGCGGAAATCCAGCAGTGGAAAGGGCGATCCGCCGTCCTGCCCGATCACGACGGTCGTGATGCCCTGGCTGATAACGGCCAGCGCGCCAGGCTGCTCAAATAAATGCTCATCGGCGTGACTGTGCGTGTCGATGAATCCTGGCGCCAGCACCCGGCCGCCGCCCTCGATTACCGTCTCCCCGGGCAACGCCTCGAGCGCGCCAACCTCGATGATTTTCCCGGCGTCAATGCGCACCGCGCCGGCCTGGCGCGGCGCACCGCTACCATCCACGATGACCACGTTACTGATCAGCCGGCTGTTGACGTCGGCCGAGGGCAGGGGAGCGGGTTCGCAGGCAGCCAGGGCGAGCAGCAGCACTGCGGCGGCCATGAGAATTCGGAATACTGGCATCGGGTAGCGGTCCTCGCAGGCGGAGCCCGGCGCGTTTCACAAGTCTGGACAGCATGGCATTTTTTTGCCGCTACGGGTACAGTTTGCAGCTTGAATCCGAACCGGATGTGGAGGTGGTGAGTGAGCAAGACCGCAATGAACCCGACCCAGGAATGGAAGCGCAGCGACCATCAGCACTACATGCATCCATTCACGGATACCCGGGAGTTGGGCGAGAAGGGCGGGGCGCGCATCATAACGCGTGCAGATGGTGTGTATATCTACGATTCCGAAGGCCACAAGATCCTCGACGGCATGGCGGGCCTGTGGTGCGTCAGCCTCGGCTACGGACGGCAGGAACTGGTCGATGCCGCTACGAGGCAAATGCAGGAATTGCCTTACTACAACAGTTTCTTCCAGTGCACGCACCCGCCGGCCATCGAACTGTCCACGTTGCTCAGCGAGCTGAGCCCCGGGAACTTCAACCATGTTTTCTTCACCGGCTCGGGCTCGGAAGCCAACGACACGCAAATCCGGCTGATCCGGCGCTACTGGGACCTGCTCGGCCAGCCGCAGAAGATGACCATCATCGCCCGCAAGAACGCCTACCATGGCAGCACGCTGGGCGGCGCCAGCCTGGGCGGCATGTCGGCCATGCACGAGCAGATGGTGCTGCCGGTACCCGGCATCGAGCATATCGAGCAGCCCTATCACTTCGGCCTCGGCGGCGACATGTCGCCGGCAGAATTCGGTTTGCAGCAGGCCCGCCTGCTGGAAGAGAAAATCAACGAAGTCGGCGCCGACAAGGTGGCCGCCTTCATCGGCGAACCGGTGCAGGGGGCCGGCGGCGTCATCATCCCGCCGGATACCTACTGGCCCGAGATCCAGCGTATCTGCGACGAATACGGCATCCTGCTGGTGGCCGACGAGGTGATCACGGCTTTTGGCCGGCTCGGCGAGTGGTTCGGCTCGACCCGCTTCGGCATCCGGCCGGACCTGATTTCCTTCGCCAAGGGCGTCTCCTCCGGCTACCTGCCGCTGGGTGGTTCGCTGGTCGGTGACCGTGTCGCGGAGGTCGTGATCGCCAACGGCGGCGAGTTCGCCCACGGCTACACCTATTCCGGCCATCCGGCCGCCTGTGCCGTTGCGCTGGAGACCCTGCGTATCCTGCAACGCGAGAAGATCGTGGAGCGCGTGAAACAGCACACTGCCCCCTATTTCAACCGGCGTTGGGCTGAATTGGCGGAACACCCGGTTATCGGCGAAGCCCGTTCGGTGGGGCTGGTCGGCGCCCTGGAAATCGTGCAGGACAAGTCCTCGCGGGCGCGTTTTCACAAGGACCTCGGCGCCGGCACGCGTTGCCGTGATATCTGCGTGAACAACGGCCTGGTTATGCGGGCCGTCGGCGACACCATGATCGTGTCGCCGCCGCTGATCGTCGAGGACGCCCATATCGACGAACTGGTCGAGAAGGCCTGGAAATGCCTGGACCTGACCGCTGCGTCGCTCGAGGCCGCCGCGTGAGCGAAAAGCACGGCTGGGACAATGCGTTCACCGCGCCGGACCTGTACGGAACGGTCAAGGGTTCGCCATCCTACGCTGGCGCCCTCAGCTTCATGCGGCGCAAGTACAGCCGCGATCTGGCCGGCGTCGACGTGGCCGTGGTAGGCATCCCGCTCGACACCGCGACCACCAACCGCCCGGGCGCGCGCTTCGGGCCGCGCGCGGTCCGTGCGGCCAGCGCCGGCATCAGCTGGGAGCGGCCCTGGCCCTGGGACTTCGACCCCTTCGACCGCCTGGCGGTAGTGGATTATGGCGACTGCGAGTTCGATCCGGGCCGCCCGGAGACCATCGTGCCGTTCGTGGACAGCTATTTCGGGAAGATCCTCGACGCCGGCGCGGCCACGCTGACGCTGGGCGGCGATCATTTCGTGACTTACCCGGTCTTGCGGGCTTACGCCCAGCGCCATGGACCGCTGTCCCTGGTGCATTTCGACGCGCACTCCGACACGTGGGGCGAAGAGCAGCAGCGGCTCGACCACGGCACGATGTTCTACCACGCTGTGAAACAGGGGCTGGTCGACGACAGCCGTTCGGTGCAGATCGGGCTGCGCACTACCAACGATGAGCCGCTGGGTTTCAATATTCTCGATGCCCGCAAGGTCCATAGCCAGGGCCCCGAGGCCATGGCCGCCGAAGTCAAACGCATTGTCGGCGGCAATAAGGTCTACCTCACGTTCGATATCGACTGCCTCGATCCATGTTACGCGCCCGGTACCGGAACGCCGGTCTGCGGTGGTTTGTCCACCCACCAGGCGCTGGAAATCGTCCGCGGCCTGGCTGGTATCGACCTGGTCGGCATGGACGTGGTGGAGGTGGCTCCGGCCTACGATGTCGGCGAGATCACGGCGCTGGCCGGGGCCACGCTGGCCGCCGAATTCCTCTGCCTGTTCGCCGCCAACCCGCGGCGTGAGTCGCTGGGGGGAGGGACGGCGGCGTGATGCAGGGCAACCGGCCATTGATCGGCGTGATTTCGGACCGCCGCATGCAGGGTCCGCATCCTTTCCACATGGTCGGCGAAAAGTACCTGCAGGCTGTCGCCGACGCGGCCGGGGGCTACCCCGTGGGACTGCCTTCGCTGGCCGAGGGCTTCGACGTGCTCGACATTCTCGAGCGTCTCGACGGCTTGTTCCTGACGGGAAGCCCGTCCAATATGGAGCCGCATCATTACATGGGCGATCCCAGCGAGCCCGGCACCTGGCACGATCCGGAGCGGGACCTGGCTGCCCTGGCGCTGATCCCGGCCGCGATCCGCGTCGGCATGCCTTTGCTGGCGATCTGCCGTGGTTTCCAGGAAATGAACGTCGCCTTCGGTGGCACGCTGCACCAGATGGTGCACAAGCAACCCGGTTTCCATATGCACAAGGAGAACCCCGACGATCCGCTGGAGGTGCAGTACAGCCCGTCGCACAAGGTCAGCTTCACGGCTGGCGGCATGCTGCAGCGCATCACGGACAAGCAGGGCACAATGGTCAACTCGCTGCACGCACAGGGCGTGAATCGGCTGGGCACCGGCCTCGAGGTGGAAGCGGTCGCCGAGGACGGACTGGTCGAAGGCTTTACGGTGCGTGACACCCCGGGCTTTACGCTGGCGGTGCAGTGGCATCCCGAGTGGCAGGTTT
>JAPHSB010000316.1 GCA_026193295.1 Lysobacterales bacterium | reverse complement strand
CATCGGTCCCTCGAAGGTCGACATGCCGTAAAAACTCAGAGCCACGATCATGAACTTCAGCACCGGGTCGGTGCGCAGTTTGTGCCAGTGGCCCGACAGCGTCATGACGCCGTTGATCATGCCGCCCCAGCTGGGCGCCAACAGGATCAGCGAGAACACCATGCCGAGGGACTGGATCCAGTTCGGCAGTGCCGTGTAATGCAGGTGGTGGGGGCCGGCCCACATGTAGATAGCGATCAGGGCCCAGAAATGCACGATAGACAAACGGTAGGAATAGACCGGGCCTTCAGCCTGTTTCGGTACGAAGTAGTACATCATCGCCAGGAAGCCGGCGGTCAGGAAGAAACCTACCGCGTTGTGTCCGTACCACCACTGCACCATCGCATCCACCGCTCCGGTGTAGACCTCGTAGGACTTGGTCGCAGTTACCGGCAGCGAGAGATTGTTGACGATGTGCAGGATCGCGACTGTGATGATAAAAGCAGCGTAGAACCAGTTTGCCACGTAAATGTGGCTGACGCGGCGCTTGATGATGGTGCCGAAGAAAACCACCGCATAAGCGACCCACACGACCGTGATCAGAAGGTCCAGCGGCCATTCGAGTTCGGCGTATTCCTTGCCCTGTGTCCAGCCCAGCGGCAGCGAGATCGCCGCCCCCAGGATGACCAGTTGCCAGCCCCAGAACACGAAGGACGCAAGGCCTCCGGCAAACAGCCTGACGTGGCAGGTTCTCTGCACGACGTAGAAGGAGGTGCCGATCAGGGCCGAGCCGCCAAAGGCGAAGATGACCGCGTTGGTGTGCAGAGGCCGCAGCCTGCTGTAGGTGAGCCAGGGAATGTCGAAATTAAGCGCGGGCAGCCACAGTTGGGCGGCGATGATCACGCCGACCAGCATGCCCACGATCCCCCAGATCACGGTCATGACGACGAACTGCCGGACTACTTTGTCGTTGTAGGTCATGTCATTGTTCCAATGGTTCAGTCACGAATTTCAAGACACCAGGCCCCGTGAGCAGGACCCAAAAACGACTCCCGGCCACAAGCGGCCGGGAGTCGCAGAACTCAGGATTTGGCAACCCAGGCGTTACACCATCCTGCACCCCGGACCGGGCGGTTCTGGAAGATGCTGCAGGGTGCGGTCTCGTCGCCGTCTTTGCCGGCAAACAGGGCGCAGTTATGGCAGAACTGGTTGGCACCCGCTTCACCGGCCCGTTTCGGGAACTTCGCGGTATCCACGGTAGCTGCATCAGCCTTGTAGCCCATGGCCTGCGCCAGTGGTTCGGACTCAGCTACCTCTTCGGCGGCCACCAACTGAATGGGTATGGCAGAGAGCGCCAGGGCGCCGCCACCGGCCTTGAGCCCAATCTTCAGGAAATTCCGACGGTTGATCGTTTGTTCGCGTTTCACAGTTGCCTCCGTTAGATACTATCGATTGTCGTGTTGACTACCCATTCTGCCTGTTTGCGAGCCTGTCCAGCAAATCGACCAGGCGGGATTGCGGAAACGGCTTGTCGAGAAAGTCGATGGCCCCTTGCCGGATGAGATCCACGGCCCCCTGCAAGGGCAGGTCATGGCCGGTGAATACCACCGGGAGATGATGCTCTGCGCACAACTTCAGAATCTCTTCCGGCGCCCAACCCGGCAGGGTGGATTCGCTGATGACGGCCGTCAGGCCACCCGCCTCCACCGCAGCCCTCAAGTTGTCGCAGTTGACGGCGGCATGAACAACCCAGCCATGTTCCTTCAGCAGCAAAGTGAGGGCGTCGCGCACACTGATATCTGGCTCAATGAGAGCCAGCTGACCTTTTGGCGCTCCTTCCTTAATCGCACGATCCCCTGATAAAATCCTGTTACCTGCATCGGCCAGGCTTTGGCGAAATGCTAACGGCAATAATCTCCAATACCATCAGGGAAAGTACGTAGGCGCGCATTGCGCTGGATCAAGCAGAACCCGAATCGTCCACTTCGAGCAGCGTGAGCATCCTCACCAGGGCGGGCAGCGAATCCGCGTCCATCTTTTCCATCAGGTGGGCACGGTGTATTTCCACGGTACGCGGACTGATGCCGAGCATTTCGGCGATGCCTTTGTTCGGCAAACCGGTGGCGAGCAGTTTCATCACCTCGCGTTCCCGGGGCGTGCAGGAATCCACCCTGGCCTGCAGTTGCTGCAGTTCACTTAAGTGCTCCCGATCGGACCGGTAAAGCTGAACGGCGCCGCGGATTTTATCCAGCAGCTCACCTTCGCGAAACGGCTTGGTCAGAAAATCGTGAGCGCCTTGCTTGATGGCCGAGACGGCCAACGGAATGTCGCCGTGACCGGTGATGAATATGATGGGGTAGCCCGCATGGCGTTGCTGAAGAATGCGGAAGAGTTCGAGGCCGTCCGTGCCCGGCATGCGGATGTCCAGCAGCATGCAATCGAAAGACGGCGGGTTGGGCTCGGCAAGAAAGGCATCCGCCGATTCGAATACGCAACTGTGCAAGCCGCCGGCAAACAGCAGCAACCTCAGGGATTCGCGGATGGCTTCATCGTCATCGACGATGCACACCATGGCCGGTTTTCTATCCGGGGCGGTCAACCGATGAACCTCAGTGGCAGTGACAACGTAAAACGACTGCCGCCTTCTTGCGGCTGTTCATGACGAAGGGTGCCGCCATGGGCCGCCGCAATGCTCTTGCAGATCGACAGCCCTAGCCCGACGCCCTTGGGCTTCGTGGTGAAAAAGGAATCGAACAATCGGGGGCGGTACTGCTCCGGGACGCCCGGACCGTTGTCGGTGACGGACACCATGACGTTCTGGCCTTCAGTGCGTATGCGGATTTCGATGCACCCGTTGGCCTGCGCGGCCTCGCCGATCGAGTCGAGCGAGTTCTTGATCAGGTTGACCAGGATCTGTTGGATCTGGATATCGTCGACATACAGGTCTTCCAGTGGTTCAAGCGGAAAGAAAAGAAGCTCTGTTCCTGTCTTTTTAATCTCAAATTCAAACAGTAACAGAATATTTTTAATAATCTCATTTAGATTATGACGACCCTTCGAAGAGGTCCCGCTGCGAACCAGCCCGCGCAGGCGCTGAACCACCTCGGCAGCGCGCCGCGCCTGGCCACCGATGCGCTCGCAGATCGAGTGCATGTCGGCGGCCGGGGCCTCATCGATGCGGTCGATGATGGTACGGCCGGCATCTGCATAGGCCGCGATCGCAGTCAGGGGCTGGTTGATTTCGTGGGCAATGCCGGCCGTCAGCTCGCCCAGGATGACCAGCCGGTCGGCGTGCAGTAATTGTTCCTCCAGGTGCCGTACCTGCTCCTGCGCCTGCCGCATCTCCGATATGTCGCGGATGATCCCCACGAAGCTGCGCTGGTCGGCTTGACGAATTTCACCGACCGACAATTGCATCGGGAAGGACTCGCCGTTGCTGCGCAGGCCGGTCTCCTGCCTGCCCTTGCCGATGACGGCTGCCTCGCCGGTGCGCGCATACCGTGCCAGGTAGCCGTCGTGCCGGCCGCGATTGGGTTCCGGCATCAGCAGCGAGACATTGCGGCCTCGCACTTCCGATTCGGAGTAGCCAAACATCTTTTCGGCAGCGGGGTTGAAGCGCTGAATCAGGCCTTTTTCATCGATAATGATGATGGCGTCGCCTGCGGCTTCCATCAGCGCGTCGAGCGGTCCGACAAGTGTGCTTTTCTGCACCTTTTTCAAAGCCAGGTCACCGCTCTGTCCGAAGCGTGAGCGGCGTCCATGCGCAGGGTCACCAGCAGGCGTCGGTAGTCGTCCGGCGAGTTGCGGGAGCGACAGATGAGGCAACGAAGCCGGCGGCCGCTGAGCAGTTCCTCCAGGCTCACTACGCTGCACCAGCGGCTGACCCAGCCGTCGGCACAAAGCCGGGCCGGTACGGTGCCGTGCACCGAGTGCATTATCGCGTTGCCATTTTCATGAAGCACCAGGCGAATGTGACCTGCGGTCCTTCGTGTGATTCGCCCAGACGCACGATGCGCCACGCCGAGGGCGACCAGCGCCATCATGATCCAAATCAGCTCGGCCCGCGACCAGAGGAGGGCGACGAGGGCAAGCACGTAGACTCCCTGGTAGCAGGCGCGCAGCCCCAGGCTGCTTCCTGCATGCAGCTCGATGGTGTCACAACGGGTCACGGCGAATCCGTTCGAGCAGCGTGCGAAAGGGCTCCGCGCGGGGGGCAGCGGGGTTTTGCAGCCAGTCCCAGAGCAGGTCGTCTTCGGTTTCCAATAGCGTCTCCAGCTCCGGCCAGTGCCCGTCGGTCAGCGCCTCGCCATGCTGCTCAATGAACCGCTCGAGCAGCAGGTCCAGTTCTTTCATGCCGCGGCGGCAGCGCCACCTCAGCCTGCCGGGACGCGCCGGGTCCGACATGGCCGGGCTACCTCAGTCCGCCTCAAAGGCCCCTGCGGGCCATCAGCATTTTCTTGATTTCGGCGATGGCCTTCGCCGGGTTCAGGCCCTTGGGGCAGGTACGCGTGCAGTTCATGATGGTGTGGCAACGGTACAGGCGGAACGGATCCTCGAGCTCATCCAGGCGTTCACCGGTCGCTTCGTCGCGGGAGTCCGCCAGCCAGCGGTAGGACTGCAAGAGGATCGCGGGTCCCAGGTAACGATCCCCGTTCCACCAGTAACTGGGGCAGGAAGTGGAACAGCAGGCACACAGGATGCATTCGTAGAGGCCATCCAGCTTTTCACGGTCTTCCTTCGACTGCAGGCGCTCGCGGTCCGGCGGCGTCGTGCTCTGGGTGCGGATCCAGGGCCGGATTGTCGCGTACTGGGCGTAGAAGTGTGAAAGGTCCGGGACGATATCCTTGACCACCGGCAGGTGTGGCAGCGGATTGATTTTGACATCGCCCCGGATTTCCGAGATCGGCTTGGTGCATGCCAAGGTATTGATGCCGTCGATGTTCATGGCACAGGATCCGCAGATCCCCTCGCGGCAGGAGCGCCGAAAGGTCAACGTAGGATCGATCTCGTTCTTGATCTTGATGACGGCGTCGAGGACCATCGGTCCACACTGGTCAAGGTCGACCTCGAAGGAATCGATACGGGGGTTTCCCCCCTCGTCCGGATTCCAACGATAGACACGGAATACCTTGATGTTTTTCGCGTCCGCGGGCGCAGCGAAGTGCTTGCCCCGGGTAACGCGCGACTCCTTGGGTAAGCGCAGTTCAGCCATCTCAGTAAACCCTCGCCTTGGGCGGTACGACTTCAACGTCATCCGTCAGCGTGTAGAGGTGCACCGGGCGGTAGTCCAGCCTCACCTTTCCGTCTTTGTCCAGCCAGCAGAGCGTGTGCTTCATCCACTGCTCGTCGTTCCGCTCCGGGAAGTCTTCACGCGCGTGGGCCCCCCGGCTCTCCTTGCGATTCTCGGCGGAGAGCATGGTGGTGACCGCGCAGCCCAGCAGGTTGCGTAATTCCAGCGTTTCGACCAGGTCGGAGTTCCACACGAGAGACCGATCACTGACGCCGACTTCCCTGAAGGACTCGTTGACTTTCGAAATCAGCTGGCAGCCTTCCTGGAGGACTTCCCCGGTCCTGAACACGGCCGCGTTGCTCTGCATCACGGCTTGCATCTCGTCACGAATGCTGGCGGTACTCCTGGAGCCTTGCGCGTCGCGCAAGGCGTCGAAATCTGCCAGCAAGGCATCGACGATGCCGGCCGGCAAATCGGGATGGCGCGCCCCCGGCTGAACGACCTTTGCACAACGCTGCGCGACCGCGCGGCCAAACACGATCAAATCGAGCAGCGAATTGGAGCCGAGTCGATTGGCGCCATGCACAGATACGCAAGCTGCCTCGCCGATCGCGAACAGGCCAGGTACCACGGTATCCGGATTGCCGTCTTTCAGCGTAACGACTTCGCCCATGTAATTCGTCGGAATTCCGCCCATGTTGTAGTGCACGGTCGGCAGCACGGGGATCGGGTCGGTGGTCACGTCAACGCCGGCAAAAATCTCAGCGCTCTCGGCAATGCCCGGCAGGCGTTCGTTGATCACGTCAGCGCCCAGGTGTTGCAGGTTCAAGTGGATGTGATCGCCCTTCGGGCCCACACCCCTGCCCTCCCGGATTTCGATGGTCATGGAACGGCTGACCACGTCGCGCGAGGCCAGGTCCTTGGCATTGGGCGCATAGCGCTCCATGAAGCGCTCGCCATTCGAATTGGTCAGGAAACCGCCTTCGCCACGCACCCCTTCGGTGATCAGACAGCCGGCGCCGTAGATGCCGGTCGGATGGAATTGGACGAACTCCATGTCCTGTAGCGGCAGACCGGCGCGCAGCACCATACCGTTGCCGTCGCCGGTGCAGGTGTGGGCGGAGGTGCAGGAAAAATAGCTACGTCCATAGCCCCCGGTGGCCAGGATGACCGCGTGCGCCCGGAACAGGTGGAGTGTCCCTTCCGCCAGGTCCCAGGCCAGCACGCCGCGACAGGCGCCGGATTCGTCCATCAGCAGGTCAACGGCGAAGTACTCGATGTAAAACGTTGCGTCATGCTTCAGCGCCTGCTGGTAGAGCGTATGCAGAATTGCGTGTCCGGTGCGGTCGGCGGCGGCGCAGGTACGTTGCGCCGTGCCTTCGCCGTAATGCGTGGTCATGCCGCCGAAAGGGCGCTGGTAGATGCGGCCATCCTCGGTGCGTGAGAAGGGCACACCGAAGTGCTCCAGTTCGATTACAGACGGCACCGCCTCGCGGCACATGTACTCGATGGCGTCCTGGTCGCCCAGCCAGTCAGAGCCCTTGATGGTGTCGTACATATGCCAGCGCCAATCGTCTTCGCCCATGTTGCCGAGCGCGGCCGACATGCCGCCCTGTGCCGCCACAGTGTGACTGCGCGTGGGAAAAACCTTGCTGATGCAGGCCGTGGCCAGGCCGGTGGCCGCCAGACCCATGGTCGCGCGCAGACCGGCACCGCCGGCACCGACCACGATGACGTCATAGCGGTGCTCCTGGAGATCGTAGGCTTGGCTCATCGGTCAGGCTCCCAGGGCAATGATCAGGATGTTGACGACACCCAGCGCCATGCCCAGGTAGGCACCGGCCCGGATCAGGAAATGCAGGGTAATTTCGGCAGCCGGATGATGGACATAATCCTCGACCACCACCTGCAGCCCCAGCATACCGTGGTACAGAACAGTGATGACCAGCAGGATCAGCAAGGCGGCATTGAAGGGATGACCCATGAAGGCCCGCGCGGCGGCGTAATCGGCGTCGGCCAGTGCGAACGCTGCGTATCCCAGCCAGCCCACCAGGAAGATCAGGAACACCGCCGTGGCGCGCTGGGCGAACCAATGCCGCACCCCTTCCTTGGCGCTGCCGTGCCCCCTGGCGCGGGCGAGTGGGTTCGTCATGCTCATAGCAGCCTCCCCAGCATAACGGCAGTCGCCAGGACCGTGGCGATCAACACCAGCCAGCCAGCCGTATACGCGCTGCGTATATCCAGTGCCCGGCCCGAGTCCCACACCAGGTGGCGGATACCGTTGAACAGGTGATAGAACAAGGCCAGCATGCTCGCGGCCAAGAGCAGGCGGCCCAGCAACCCGCCAAAAAACGCCAGCAGGGACCCGTAGGCCTCGGGGCCTGCGCCTACGGCCATGATCCACCACAGCAGCAGCGGCGCGCCCAACAGGCTCAGGAACACACCGCTGAGCCGGTGCGCAATCGACATCAGTGACGTCATCTGCGGTTTGTAGTAGGGCCCGATCATGAACGGGGACAGCGGTCTTTGCTTTGCTTTCATGGCTGGCTTCTTGTCTCGGACTTCGTGTCTATAACCGGAATCTGCAGGCGCTAGAAATCGATACAGCGACCGTTCTTTTCCCAGTCTCCATAGCGCGTGGGGTCAGGGCCTTTGCGACCGCCAATCTCTACCGGTCGCCTGGGCCGGGTGGCCTCTGCGGAGGCGCCCTCCGCCTGGCCGGTCGATGGGTCGCAGGTCGCATTGTCCGTCACGGCGGCGGGCGGGCTCTTATCGGGCGAAATGTTCATCTTGGAAATAACCGCAAAAGGCGCGAGGACCAATCCGCAAGCCTACTGATTCGGAGGCCGTTATTCAAGGTGTACCAATCCTCTACGTTGGTTACTTTCCGTTACAATGCAACCCTCTGACACGCAGATCCGGTGAGGACCCTGAATTTGACATCGCTTGCCCTGCCCCACCTGGCCGCGGCGCGCATAGGAGGCGCCGATGCCGCTCTCTTCCTGCATGGCCAGTTCAGCGCCGACATCGTGGCCTTGGCCGACGGCGGCTCGACTTTTGCGTGCTACTGCTCGCCTCGTGGGCAAGTCTATGGATTGTTGCTGGTTTGCCGCGCCGCCGACGAATTCCGACTGGTGGGCAACGCCGAACTGTTGCCGGCCATGCTGAAGCGCCTTGGCATGTTCGTCTTGCGGTCCCGGGTGGATATCGGTGGGATCGACGAACTGGCGGTGTCCGCACTCCCCGCGGCCGAGGCGGTCGCTCGCCCGGGCGAGGACTTCCAGCCGACCGGGCTGGACCTTGTCTACCGCGTTGCGGACGATGAATCCGGCACGGCAGTGGCCAGGGCTGAATGGAAAGAGCGGGAGCTGCGACGAAACGTGGTGTGGCTCGGGCCGGAAACCAGTGAGCGGTATATTCCACAGATGTTGGGATTCGACCGCATCGGGGCGGTCAGTTTCGACAAGGGCTGCTATCCCGGACAGGAAATAATCGCCCGCGCCCGCTACCTGGGCAAGGTGAAGCGCCAACCATTACTGCTGAAAGTCCTGACTGCAGCGGACTTGCCCGAAGGCGCTGCGTTGCGATTACAGGATGGGCAACAGTGGCTGCAGGCCGCGGTCGTGGACAGCGTGATGCTGCGCTCGGCGGAAGGCGCCGATGAGACCCTTGTGTTCGTCGTATCGCCGGTTCCCGGCGGAACGGTGGAGGCCGTGGAATACGAAGGAGGCCGTTACCGTTCCGCCACGATGTAGCATACCCAGCCAGGGTCGGCGTCGCCCACATCAGCGGGCTCATAAACCCCGTTGCCTTCGTTTTTCGCCTCGTCCGTGCCCTCCCAATAAACGGTGACGTCACGGAAGCCCGCCTCGCTGAGCAGCTCGGTCAACTCAGGCAGGGTCCACAACCGCCAGCGGTACGTGAACGCCTTGTCGATGCGCGAGCCGTCTGGGAATTCATAGTGAATACAGCAATCCATCATGCTGTCTATCGGATTGAACGATGCTTGCTGCCAGATGTAGGTGAAGCCGTCGCACTCCCGCTCTTCCTCTATCTCCCGCGGCGCGTCATAACCGCCGTACGCGTCCAGGAAAAAAATGCCGTCGTCGGTCAGCCCGTCGTAAACGTTGCGGAAGTAGTCGAGCATGGCGGCGCGCGTGGGGAACAGGAAATAGCTGAAATTCATCGCGAGCACGATGTCCGCCAACTCAGGCAGGGTTTCCAGAACATTTTCCTGTAGTAGTTGGATGCGCGACTGCTGCTCCGCGTCCAGTTGGGCGATATTATTCTGCCGCCCCCACTCCAGCACCGCGGCATCGAGGTCGACACCGATGGCATGGTGCGCCGGGTCGCGGCGCACCCATTCGCAGGCCGTGTTGGCCGTACCGCAAAAGTCCTCGCGGAGCAGTTCAGCTGGCCGGTCCCGCAGTTCGGCCCAGGTCTCCTCCACGAAATCGATCTCCGACTCGGTGTCTTGCACGGACTCCTGGTACAGGTAGTGCCGGTCGGCCTGGTCGGCCAGGGTATTTCTGCGCAGTCTCATGGGCGTTGCTTCGTCAGGGCCTGTCGGCATTATTCGACCGGAAAGCGCCGGGGATAACGGCGCTGCACGTAGTTTTCGATCATCTCCAGGAATTCCCTGGTCAGGCCATCGCCGCGCAGAGTCGCCTCTTTCTTGCCATCGATAAACACGGGAGCAACGGGCGCTTCGCCGGTACCGGGCAGACTGATGCCGATGTCGGCATGACGGCTTTCTCCGGGACCGTTGACGACACAGCCCATGACCGCTAGGGACAGGTTTTCAACACCGTCATACTGCAGCTTCCAGGCCGGCATGCGTTCCCGCACGAAGCGCTGGGTGTCCTGCGCGAGCGATTGGAAGAAGGTGCTGGTGGTGCGGCCGCAGCCGGGGCACGCGGTCACCATCGGCGAAAAAGCACGCAGACCCATGCTCTGCAGCAGTTCCTGCGCCACCACGACTTCATCGGTGCGCGGCTGGCCCGGCTCTGGTGTCAGCGAGATCCGGATCGTGTCGCCGATGCCCTCTTGCAGCAGCACGGCCATGGCTGCGGTCGAGGACACGATGCCCTTGCTGCCCATGCCGGCCTCGGTCAGCCCCAGGTGCAGCGGAAAATCGCAACGCGCCGCCAGGCTGCGGTATACGGCGATCAGGTCCTGCACATCGCTGACCTTGCAGGACAGGATGAT
>JAPHSB010000465.1 GCA_026193295.1 Lysobacterales bacterium | reverse complement strand
TTCGCCTCGACATCCACTGGAGTCCAGGTTCGCGTGATCAATCGCAAGGGCGAACACCGCGTGGACGGAACCGATCTCCAATTGCGCGTTCCCGCTACGGCGAACATTGAAGTAGAGACGGTCAGCGCGGATCTCACTTTACGTGGCAGCCGCGGGGAGACCGTCGTCCTGCGCACCGTCAGCGGTGACCTCGAGGTTGCAGCGACACCGCAACGCATCGATTTGCACTCAGTCAGTGGCGATGTGGAATTCGAAGGTGCGGCTGCCCGTTCGAGCTTCGAGACGGTCAGTGGCGAAATCACCGTTGTCGGAGCCGCCGGCGAAATCAGCGCCAATACCGTGTCGGGCGACGTCACGTTGGAGGCTGGTGAAGTCACCCAGGGCCGCTTCGAGGCGGTGTCCGGAGACCTGATCCTGTCGCTGTCACTGGCAGCCGGGGGGCGTCTGGCCTGTGACTCGATGAGCGGTGACGTCAAGCTCAGCCTGCCCTCTGCGCAGCAGGCCGAATTTACGGCTCAGAGCTTCAGCGGCGACATTCACACCGACTTTGGCGATTCGGTAAGGGTTTCCAAGGGGCCGGGCGTCATGCTGGAGCACCGCGAGGGCGACAATGGCGCGAAGATCCGCCTGGAGAGCTTCAGCGGCGATATTTCGATCCGCAGCCGCTGAGCCCCGGTCTGGACGAGGTCAGCGGCCCTTGAGCCGCTTGAGGATGTCTTCCCGGGCCGACTGGATGACCGAGTCACGGTCTATCGAGTCCAGAATGGCCCGGGCGGTTTCCCGCGGCCCGGCGTTGCCCCAGGATTTGCCGCGTGAGAACCATGACTGCGCCATCCTCCCGGTGACGTCGGTGGCGTACCAGGCCAGGGCGCCCTGGGCCGCCGCGGTCAGCGCGGTAGACAGGCCCGCGCTGGCAGTCTTCAGTGCGGAAGTCACCAGGTTCATACCCCAGTAGGCGCCCATCAGCGCCACCAGCTGGGCGGATATCGTCAGCAGCAGCTTGGCTGCCTCGCGGCGTGAGAGGGTGAAGCCATATACCTCGCCGAGGTGGATAACCATTGCGATGTCACTGCCTGCGGCGGCCAGCAAATCGGTCACGGGAACCGGGTTGAGCGCAACCAGCAGTCCCTTGCCGACACAGTATTTGCGGATGATCTTTTCCGCGACCGACTTGCGCGCTGCGACAATCCGTGTGGCCACTTGCTCATCGAGTTCACTGGCAAACAGGGCCGCATTGAGTGCGGCCAGCGTGTGCCCCTCCTTGTCCAGCAATGCCCACAGGCGCTCTTTCAGCAGGGCCGTATCCGGTGAGCGCGGACGCTGGGTTTCAGTTTCCCGGCCTTGTTCGTCAACCCGGATAACGGTTTCGGGCCTCGGCGCGGCGCTGGCCGCGATGATTCGATCAGGCGGAAGCAGGCCGGCGCAACGTTCCTCCAGGCGCTGCAGCAGCGCCTCGCGCTCCCCCCGGGTGTAGCGATCCGACTTGTTGAGGACCAGCAGCACGGTGCGCTGGGCCGCGCAGAGTTCACGCAATGCCTGGAATTCAAAGTCCGTCAAATCGCCTTCGCACAGCATCAGCGTAACGTCGGCGCGACGGCTGATACGATGCGCCAACGCCTCGCGTTCCGCACCGTCCAACTCGTCGATACCCGGCGTGTCGATCAGTACGACGTGCCCGTCCCGTAGTGATTGCCAGGGCTCACGATCTTCATCCCTGGTTTCGCCGTGCAGCGGGCTGGTCGAGAACGCCTGCCGCTGCAACAAGGCATTGAGCAGTGAAGATTTCCCGACACCGACCCGGCCGAAGGCCGCGATGTGGACCTCGCCCGACCGCAGCTTCGTTGACATGGCTTCGATTTCCGCGAACTCGGCGGACAGTTCCGCGCGCACGGCCGCGGGTATGCTCGTGTCCTCGATGAGCTCCCGAAGATTCCGGTTGGCCTCGAGCAGCTGGCGTTCAGGATTCGCCTTTAGCGTCGGTATCGCGGGAGACCGCCAGTTTCGCAAAACGGACTGCACCCGACTCCAGATGGTCATGCAAGAGATCCTCAAACGCTTCTGCAGCCGGGTAGGGCCGCAATTCGCCACGACTGGCCATGGTTTCCGCCACGGCTCTTCCGAGGCTGTCGAAGATCATGCCATAGGCCACGGCGTGGATCACCCCCCCGGAAATGGTGCCAACGCCGGGAAAAGCCTTGAAGGCGTTGCCGGCGATCGCCAGGGTAATGGCCGTCATGTTGCGGACTTTGCCACCGGCCAACTCGAGAAAGGACTCTATCTCCATGTCCTTGACGGGCACGTCATATAGCCTGGACAGCTCACGGATCAGGCGCGTGGCCAGGATGCCCTGGATGACCAGGTCCGATCCGGGGGCGACCGCGGCCAATGCGCCGACAATCGCCCGGCGCGCATACTTGCCTACCAGTTCGTCCGCCTGTTGTCGCCGGTAACGGTCACGGGCTTCCTCCAGCTTTTCACCGGCCAAGGTCAGAACGGCCGTATCGCGGAGTGATTCCATCAATTCGCGATCCTGATCCAGTCGTCTTTGTACCGCCCGTTTCAGTTCGGCGATTTCCGGCTGGCGCTCCCGCGCGTCGCGCTGTTCGATGCCTTCGCCCAGCAGTCGCACGACTTCCTCGCGGCCACCGGTACTGATCGCGACAATATCGGCTGGGTCCAGCCCTGTCTTGGCCTGGATTTCGGCCAGCAAGTCTGTTCGTTCCTGCGGATCGTAGCGGTCGGTTTTGTTCAGGGCCAGCACCACGGGCTTGTGCAGTTCGCGCAGGAACTTCAGCTGCCGAGCCTGGCTAGCGGTGAGGTCGGCATCGCAGAGAAAGATCACCAGGTGCGCGCGCCGCGTCTCCTCCCGGGCCTCTCCGTGGTCATCCAGGTTGAAACCGGGCAGGTCGGTGATCGTGATCCGGTCCCCGGAGGGGGCCTGCCAGTCATAGTGGCGTATCCTGGTCGTGGTTCCGGCGCGTGGGTCTGTCGTTACGTCCGCCTCGGGCAGCAAGGCCCGCACGAGGCTGCTTTTGCCACTACTCACTTCGCCGTATACCGCGATATAGATCTGGCCGCTGCCACGTCGTCGTCGCTGTTCACGTATCTCCTCGAGCGCGGCGCTCACGTCTACCCCCTGGCGCGCCGAGTCCACCAGTTCGTCCTGCAGCGCTTCGAGGCTCACCGGGCGAGCTTCCGGTCCGCTCTTTTTCTTTTTCGAAGGACGGAACCAGCGCCAGAACAACAGCAGCGTCGCCATCGGCAGACCCACCAGGATCAGCGCATAGCCCAACTGCACCCACAGCGGCGCCTCGCGCAGGTAATGCCAGACGGTGAGCGCGGTTTCAGTGGCGATCAACACCAGGAACAGCACCAGGAAGGCGATGATGAGGATAGCGATGGAGAAGATGATGCGAAGTGGCATGGCCGTGCGTATGAGCAGATTTCAAATGAGAATATCAGGTCCGTGTGCTTCCGGCAGCTATTGTCAGCGGGGCAAGGGCAGGGTAAATTTGGGACCAAGGGCTCCGCGCGCCCGGGTACTTCTCCTTTTGAGGAGGAGCATTCGTGGTGTGGGAGGGTCTCAAATGAAGGGGCGTAAAGACGGCACTTCGCCGTTAACGATCAACCAGGGCGTGGTGGAACTCGGCCACGAACTCGGCAACGTACTCAATGGTTTGCTCGGCATGACACGGCTGGTCCGTGATTCCGGCCTCAATGCGGAGCAGGAATACTGGCTCAAGGCCATCGAGCAGTCCGGTCGCCAGCTGCGCAGCCTGGTCGAATCCTTTTTGCATGAGCGGTACCAGCCAGGCGCGTCCTTCCACCTGAAACCGGCCGACCTCGACGGCATCGAACTGCTGGAGCAGGCGCTGCTCGCACATGCCCCCGCCGCGCGGGACAGCGCCAGCCAGCTGCTACTCACCGTGGCGCCTGGCGTGCCACGGTATTGGCACTGCGACCCCTGCATGCTGCGCCAGGTGCTCGACAACCTGCTCGGCAATGCGCTCAAATTCACGCGTGGGGGAGAGGTCGTGCTGGAGGCCGCTGTTTCTGCGGACGGAGACTGCCCACCGGGCATACTGCGCCTTGCGGTGGTTGACTCGGGCCCCGGCATCGACGCCGCGCTGGGCCGGCGCATGTTCAGGGCCTATGAGCGTGGTCCCGATCAGATTTGTGACGCCGCCCCCGGGTATGGGCTTGGCCTGTTCATTTGCCGGCGGATCGTACACGCGATGGGCGGCACCATTGGCTGGTCCAGCCCAGCTGCCGGAGGAGCCCGTTTTGAAGTTACGCTGCCTGAGGTTTTATCGGCCGTGCCTGAGCGGGGCGCCCTGCTTCCGACTCGCATCCTGCGCTCCGTTGAATGCTGCCTTGACCTGCGGGGTACGCTGGCTCAGTCGGTGGCGAGCTGCCTGACGCGTTTGGGTGTGCCATGGCGGCTGCCGGGGCAGGAGGCGACCCCGGTGCCCGCCGTGGGAACGGACGCGGCCAGCGGCGGGCAGCCAGCCGGGCGGTTATGCATATCCGTAGCCGAAATGCCGGTTGCCGCAGGTGGCACCGGGCCAACACTGTCGCTGCGAGCGGAAACCCTTGCCGGTGACATGACGGGCAGCAAGTGCCTGCAGGCACCGATACTGGAATGCAATCTCGGCCCGGCCTTACTGGAACTGGCGTTGCAGTGGCTTTGGGTCAGGGATGGAAAGCCGGGCTCTGCTCCCGCACGGCGTGGACCAGGGCCGCGAGATGGTCGGGATTCACATCAGGGGTAATACCGTGCCCGAGGTTGAACACGTGCCCCGTGCCCGGACCGAAGCTCGCGAGCGTGCTCCCGACTTCGCGGCGAATGACGTCCGGGTCTGCGAGCAGGATCGCGGGATCGAGATTACCCTGAAGCGCAACGCGCTCGCCGACGCGGTCCCGGGCTTCCTCCAACGTGATCGTCCAGTCGACGCCGAGCGCGTCACAGCCGGTCGCCGCCAACGCTTCGAGTTGCGTATTGCAGCCCTTGCTGAACAGGATCACAGGCACCGGCTGGCCCTCGTATTCGCGCTGCAACCCCGATACGATTCGCTCCATATACGCCAATGAAAATTCCCGGTAGGCGGGCGCGGACAGCGCTCCACCCCAGGTGTCGAAGATTTGCACGGCCTGGGCGCCGGCTTCGATCTGGGCGTTCAGATAATCGGTGACGGTGTCCGCCAGTTTCGCCAGCAGTTCATGGGCGACCGCGGGCTCCTGGTAAATCAACTTCTTGGCCTTGCCAAAGGTCTTGCTGGAGCCGCCTTCGATCATGTAGGTAGCCAACGTCCAGGGGCTGCCGCTGAAGCCGATCAAGGGCACCTTGCCTGCCAGTTCACGACGGGTCAGGCTCACGGCATCCATCACGTAAGCGAGCGACTCGCCAACATCTGGCCGTGGCAGCTTGCGGATGTCGCCGGCTGATTGCACGGGGCGTTCGAAGCGCGGGCCCTCGCCCGCAGCGAATGACAGCCCCAGCCCCATGGCATCGGGTATGGTCAGGATATCGGAAAATATGATGGCCGCATCCAGCGCGAAACGGCGCAGAGGCTGCAGAGTGACCTCGCAGGCGAGTTCCGGCGTTTGGCACAGATTCATGAAACTGCCGGCCTCGGCCCGTGTTTTCAGATACTCCGGAAGGTAGCGTCCCGCTTGGCGCATGATCCACACCGGGGTCCGATCGACTGGCTCTCGACGCAGCGCCCGCAAAATCAAGTCGTTCTTTAATGCCGTCATGTTCTGGTTCCCTGTCGTGGTGCCGGTCGTGCCTCACGGTTGCTCCGCATGGCATCGCCGATCTCCTGTTTCCGGCTTCGATCGTCGACCCGGGCGCTGCCGATCGCGTCCAGCAGGATCAGCCGCAGCCCGCTGAAGACGGCTTTCTTGTCCAGTTCCAGTCCCTCGGCCAGGCCATCGATGGTCAAGTCCCCCGGAATTTGCACCGGCAACCCATAGCGGCGCAACAAGGCTGCCAGACGTTCCGAGGTACCTGGGACGCAGAGCCCCCGGGATTCGCTCAAGCCTGCCGCAACCACCATGCCGATGGCCACGGCTTCGCCATGCAGGAACCGGCGGTAGGCCGTTTCGGCCTCGAGCGCATGACCGAAGCTGTGGCCAAAGTTCAACAAGGCCCGGACGCCGGCCTCCTTTTCATCCTGCGCGACGACTTCGGCCTTGTTGAGGACCGACCGATGGATCAAATGTTCGATCGCGCCGGCCTCGCGGGCCACAACGGCATCCGCCTCGTGCTCCAGCCATTCGAAGAACTGAACGTCGCGAATGGCGCCGTATTTTACAACTTCCGCAAGCCCGGCGTTGAATTCACGCGGCGCCAGCGTATCCAGCGTTGCACTGTCGATAAACACGGCCACGGGTTGGTGGAAGGCGCCTACCAGGTTCTTGCCCTGGGGATGGTTGACGCCGGTCTTGCCTCCCACCGAGGCATCCACTTGTGCCAGCAGCGTCGTCGGAGCTTGCAGGAAGCGGACGCCGCGCATGTACGAGGCGGCGGCAAAGCCCGTGATGTCGCCCACCACGCCTCCGCCCAATGCGATGAGGGTCGCGTCCCTGCGGGCTTGCATGTGTACCAGTTCGTCGATGATGCCGTACCAGGTTTCAACCGACTTGTACTG
>JAPHSB010000330.1 GCA_026193295.1 Lysobacterales bacterium | reverse complement strand
GCAACGTAGGACCGAATTTATTCGGGAAGCAATTCCATCAATGCAACGTAGGACCGAATTTATTCGGGAAGCAATTCCATCAATGCAACGTAGGACCGAATTTATTCGGGAAGCAATTCGCCAGGGTGTTCCCGAATGAATTCGGTCCTACAGGTCCTTCAATTCGTACAATAACTCCAGCGCCTCGCGCGGTGTCAGCGTGTCCGGATCGACGGCCGCCAGGCGCTCGCGCAAGGGTGTATCGGCCGCGCCCTCCTCGGCGGCCTCTTCCGCCCCGAACACCGCCTGGTCGAACAATCCCAGTTGCGGTTCCTCTGCGCGCTGCTGCTTCTCCAGCAGAGCCAGGTGCTTGCGCGCCTGCTGCAGCACCGCGGCCGGAACGCCGGCGAGGGCCGCCACCTGCAGGCCGTAGCTCTGGCTGGCCGGCCCTGCCTGCACGGCATGGAGGAAGACGATGCGGTCCTTGTGCTCAACCGCCTGCAGATGGACGTTCGCCACCGTCGGCTCCTGTTCGGCCAGCCGCGTCAGTTCGAAATAGTGCGTGGCGAACAGGGTATAGGCGCCGACCTTGCGGGCCAGGTACACGGCGCTGGCCCAAGCCAGCGCCAGGCCGTCATAGGTGCTGGTGCCACGGCCGATTTCGTCCATCAGCACCAGGCTGCGGGCCGTCGCGTTGTGCAGGATGTTTGCGGTTTCCGACATCTCGACCATGAAGGTCGAGCGGCCGCGGGCGAGGTCATCGCCGGCGCCGATGCGGGTGAAGATCCGGTCCACCGGCCCGATCACGGCCGAGTTTGCGGGCACCCAGCTGCCGGCATGCGCCAGCAGCACGATCAGCGCGGTCTGCCGCATGTAGGTGGACTTGCCGCCCATGTTGGGGCCGGTGATGATCAGCATGCGGGTGTCGCGGTCCAGGTGGGTGTCGTTGGGCGTGAACGGCTCGTCCTGCACCTGCTCGACCACCGGGTGACGGCCGCCACGAATCTCGATGCCGTCCCGTTCCGTCAATTCGGGTTGCACCAGGCCAAGCCGTTCGGCACGCTCGGCCAGGGCGCACAGCACGTCCAGCCGGGCCAGCCGGCCCGCCAGGTCCTGCAGCGGCTCGAGCTCGCCCGACAGCCGCTCCAGCAGGTCGGCATAACATTGTTTTTCGCGCGCCATCGCACGTTCGCGGCTCGACAGGACCTTGTCCTCGAAGGCCTTGAGCTCCTCGGTGATGTAGCGCTCGGCCGCTTTCAGCGTTTGCTTGCGCGTGTAATTCGGCGGAACCAGGTGCTGATGGGTATGGGTGACCTCGATGTAGTAACCATGGACCCGGTTGTAACCCACCTTCAGGCTGGCAATCCCGGTCTGCTCCTTTTGTTCCTGCTCGTAGTTGAGCAGGAACTCGCTGGCGTTTTCGGACAAGCCGCGCAGCTCATCCAGTTCGGCGTCGTAACCTGCCGCGATGACGCCGCCGTCGCGGATCAGTACCGGCGGTTCGTCGATGATCGCCCGTCGAAGCAGGTCGAGCAGTTCCGGGAAAACGGGCAGTGTACCGATCGCACGCTGCAGATCCGGTCCGCCGTCCGTGACCAGGGCCGCCAGCGTCGGTAGCGTTGCCAGGGCGTGGCGCAGCGTGGTCAGATCGCGCGGCCGCGCGGTCCGCAGCGCCACCCGCGACAGGATGCGCTCGACATCGCCCACGCCCCGGAATTCCGCGCGCAGCGGTTCGTGGGCGCGCTCTTCCAGCAGGCCGCCGATAGCGGAGTGGCGACGTTGCAGTCGCTCCCGGTTGCGCAGCGGGTTACCGATCCAGCGCCGCAACAGGCGGCCGCCCATGGCGGTGACCGAAGTGTCCATGATGCCGACCAGGGTGGGATCCCGTTCGCCGCCCAGGCTGGTTTCGATTTCCAGGTTGCGCCGGCTGACGGCGTCCAGGTGCAGGAACTCGCCGGCCTGCTCCAGTTGGATGCCGCGCAGGTGGGGCAGGGCGGTGCGCTGGGTCTCCTGCAGATAGTCGAGCAGAACGCCGGCGGCGCTGATGGCCGTGGGCAGGTCTTCGATCCCGAATCCGCGCAGGTCTTTGGTCACGAACTGTTCGCACAGCAACTTGCCCGCCTGCCGCGAGTCGTACTTCCAGGGTGGGCGCTCGCGGGTTCCCTCGCGGTGGCTGAACGGCAGCTCGAGCCCTTCCTCGATGAGTAATTCAGAGGGTTGCAGCCGCTCCAGCTGGGCCTCGACTTCGTCCATCGAGCGCAATGGGCGGACCGCGAAGCGGCCGGAGGCCAGTTCCAGCCAGGCCAGCGCAATCTCCTTGCCCGCCACAGCCAATGCCGCCAGCAGGTTTTCCCGGCGCGACTCCAGCAGCGCCTCTTCCGTGATCGTCCCCGGCGTTACGACACGCACCACTTTGCGTTCCACCAGGCCCTTGCCGGGCACCGGTTCGCTGACCTGCTCGCAGATGGCGGCTGACTCACCCTGCCGCACCAGCCGCGCCAGGTAGTTGTCGAGCGCGTGATGTGGCACGCCGGCCATCGGGATGGGTGCCCCGCCGGACTCGCCGCGGGTCGTCAGGGTGATGTCGAGCAACCGCGCGGCACGCCGCGCATCGTCGTAGAAGACCTCGTAGAAATCACCCATGCGGAACAGCAGCAGGGTGTCGGGGAACTCCGACTTGATGCGGAAGTATTGCTGCATCAGGGGAGTGTGTCCCGGAGCCTGGTCTGGTCTGGCCGGATCCTGCTTGAGCGGGGCTGGAGATGACATCGGGAGCAGTGTAACGTAAGGACCAACCGAGCTGAAAGATCGAGGCTTCCGTTGCAAGGCAAATCTGTCCCTGGCGATTCGGAACTGGCGCAACTTGTCGATTCCCTGGCAACCGCCCTGATCAATCGCGGTTGGAACATGGTGGCCGCCGAGTCCTGCACCGGGGGCTGGATCGCCAAGTGCTGCACCGACCGGGCGGGCAGTTCCGCCTGGTTCGAGCGCGGCTTGGTCACCTACAGTAACGCGGCCAAGCACGACCTGTTGGGTGTGGACGTCGTGGTGCTGGAACGCGAAGGTGCGGTCAGCCGTGAAGTGGCGCTGCGAATGGCCGCAGGCGCCCGGCGTCGGGCCGGTGTCGAGGCGGCGCTGGCCGTCACCGGCGTCGCCGGGCCCGACGGCGGCAGCGCCGACAAACCGGTGGGCACCGTGTGGTTCGCCTGGGCCGTCGGCGGGAAACCGGCAGAAGCCGAACGGGTCGTATTCGCCGGTGACCGCGAGGCGGTGCGCCGGCAGACCGTGGCACATGCGTTGCGAGGGTTAATCAATCGTCTGCCCCGTGAGTGAATCGCGCATTCCAGCAGCACGCGCCGCATCCAGCGGCAAAAAGCACCGCCTGTTCTTCGCGTTGGTGCCGGACGATCGCGTGCGGCGGCAAGTCCGTGACATCCAGCAGCGCCTGCAAGTGAGCGGGCGGGCGGTCAGTCCACCCAATCTCCACGTGACCCTGGCGTTCCTCGGCATGCAGGATGCCGCCGTTGTTCCCGAGGTTTGCGCCGTCGCCGCGGGGCTGTCGTTTCCATCCTGCCGGGTGGTGCTCGATCACCTGGGACAGTTCGGCCGGGGCCGCGTGCTCTGGCTGGGAGCCGGGACCTTGCCCGAGCCGCTGCTGGAACTCCAGCAGTCGCTGGTGCAGGCGTTGACGGCGGCCGGCATCGGCCATGATCCCAAGCCCTGGAAATTCCATCTGACGCTTTATCGCCGTTTGAGAAACCCACCGCCTACACTGGGTCCCGTGGCGATCCAGTGGGCGCTCCGCGGCTTCGAGTTGATCGAGTCAGTCGGATCGAAAAACGGCGTGGAGTATCACTCGATCGCACAGTGGAAAGCCCTGGAGAAGGGTTCGGAGTAAGCAACTCCGGCCGCCGTTGCGTAGGAATCTATCCTGCCGTTCGGGAGGGGCTGAAGCCGCCACACGGGCTGTGTCATAATGCGGGCACCTGCGCCGCGGGCAAGCAGAAATTTCGCTGGCGAGCGACCTGAGAATCATCAAAATCGGAGAGGAACATGGACGACAACAGAAAACGGGCATTGGCAGCGGCGCTGCAGCAGATCGAACGCCAATTCGGCAAGGGCGCGATCATGCGCATGGGCGACGGCACGCACAACAACGACATACAGACCGTGTCCACCGGGTCGCTCACGCTGGACGCGGCGCTCGGCGTTGGCGGCCTGCCGCGCGGCCGCGTGGTGGAGATTTACGGTCCCGAGTCCAGCGGCAAGACCACGCTGACCCTGCATGCCATCGCCGAGTGCCAGAAAGCCGGCGGCACCGCGGCCTTCGTCGACGCCGAACACGCGCTGGACCCGAATTACGCGGAGAAACTCGGCGTCAACGTCGAGGACCTGTTGGTTTCGCAGCCCGACACCGGTGAGCAGGCCCTGGAAATCACCGACATGCTGGTGCGCTCCGGCGCCGTCGACATGGTGGTGGTCGATTCCGTGGCGGCGCTGACGCCCAAGGCCGAAATCGAGGGCGACATGGGTGATTCCCACGTCGGCCTGCAGGCTCGCCTGATGTCGCAGGCCCTGCGCAAGCTGACCGGCAACATCAAGCGCTCCAATTGCATGGTGATCTTCATCAACCAGATCCGCATGAAGATCGGCGTGATGTTCGGCAGCCCGGAAACCACCAGCGGCGGCAACGCCCTGAAATTCTATGCCTCCGTACGGCTCGACATTCGCCGCATCGGCGCCTTGAAAAGGGGTGACGAGGTGGTGGGCAACCAGACCCGCGTGAAAGTGGTGAAAAACAAAGTGGCGCCGCCGTTCAAGCAGGCCGAGTTCGAAATTCTGTACGGCGAGGGCATCTCCCATGAAGGCGAACTCATCGAGCTGGGCGTGGCCAACAACCTGGTGGAGAAATCCGGTGCCTGGTACAGCTACAACGGCGAGCGCATGGGCCAGGGCAAGGAGAACGTCCGCCAGTTCCTGAAGGACAATCCGGACATTGCCGACGAGATCGACCGCAAGTTGCGCGCGGAGATGATGCCCGCGCCTTCGGCCAAGTCGGCCGGTGAAGCCGACGTCGAGGAAGCGGTCGAAGAGTAGTCGCTGGCCAGGACCTTGGGCGAAGGCTCATCCGAACAGCCCTCGGCGGGCGAAATCCGGGCTTTCGCCTATCGCCTGCTGGGGCGGCGCGAATACAGTGTGTTCGAACTGGATCAGCGCATCCGGCGGAAGTGGCCGCAGTTGGAGTCCGGCGCGGCCGCGGACCTGCTCGAAGCCCTGGTCAATGAAAACCTGTTATCGGACGAGCGCTTCACCCAATCCTATGTGCGCATGTCCATCCAGAAACAACAGGGCCCTTTGAAGATCCGCGCAGCCCTGCGTGCACGGGGCGTGGCGGATGCTTTGATATCGAGCGAGCTGGACTGCCACTCCGATGGTTGGATCGATCTCGCCGCAGCATGGCTGCAACGCCAACATGCCGGCCCCCTCGATTTCGACGCCCGCAAGAAATATTACCGCCGCCTGCTCAGCCGCGGCTTCAGCCACGACCAGGCCATGGACGCACTGAATAGCCTGTAGTGGGCTGCTTGTGGGCGACCTATCAACGTCACAAAGAGGTGGCGGATAACCCCTTGCAGGACAATCGGGCTGTCGGGAACAGCCGATTAGTGCACAGGGACGTCTTGAACGTGTCCTGCAAGGGGTTATTCGGCGCCTCACCACGACATCGAAGAGGCCGCCCACAAGCAGCCCTCTACAGTCACCCCTGGATATTCATTGCGCCTTGCTTTAGGTACACTCCGCTCTCACATTGTATTCATTGAGTTTTGCGGT
>JAPHSB010000304.1 GCA_026193295.1 Lysobacterales bacterium | reverse complement strand
TCGGCTTCCTGCAAACGCGGTTCGCCACTGCCCGGCATATCGACCTCCGTTTCTCAGCCACATGACGCGAGGTCCCGCCCGGGCTTCCCTGACCCGGACGGATCCTCACCTGACCGCAACCCGGACCTGACCGCACTGACCGCGACGAACCCCATCCCCTTTCGCTGGCGCCTGGTCATCAAGACCGGATTTCGATCGAGGCGTTCCCCTCGCATTGACATTATTGTCAATAATTGACATACATGTCAATATTTGAGGCGAAACATCTGCTTGAATAGCTGTAGGAAAACCCACAGGAAGGCGATAGGCAAAATACCCGTTTGCAGCACGAAAACCACACTCAGCTGGATCAGGTGCTCGATAACCTCGGCAGCCCGGGCTTGCATGCGCTCCAGGCGCTCGCTGAAGTCCAAAGCTTCCCCTGCCCCGCTAAGGCTGCGACCCAGGCTTTCGAACAGACCCGGCTCCGTGCCAGCCGCCGCGCTGCCCTCGTCCACCTGCTCAGCGACGCTTTCCATCTGCTCGCCGGCGGCCTCGATGATCTCGGCGCTTTCCACGTAGCGGGATTCGAGAAACAGGTGATACAACGCTTCGTTGGCGATCATCGCCATGGGAACCGCGAAACGAATGAACAGCACGATAACCAGGGCGTGCAGCAGGGACCGCTCGAGACCGGCCCGGCCCTGACCGGATCCGCGTTGGCGCTGGATGCGCAGCACCAGCCAAGCCAGGCCCAGCAGGGCCACTAGCAAGCGCACGCCCCACCACTGGCCGACGTCCAGCAATACCTGCTGGATGCCCAGCGAAATCGTCGCCCCCAGCATGATCCAGGAAAAACGCTCAACCAGGTCGTTGACGGGATCCAGGATCTCGCCGGGGGTCAGGGTGACGCCCACGCCGGCGGGCTGCAGCGCCAGCTCGGTGCCCTGCACCGCCGAGATCAGCCCGTTGAGGGTGCGGGCCAGCGCAAAAGTAACGAAGGCCCGCTGAAAAAGGGCTTCGTACTTCTGCTCGGCAAAGCGATCCACCGTGGTAACGGAGGAAAGGACGACGACGAGCAGCAACAGGCCCGCGAGCAGCCATTGGCGGCGCCCCGATCGGTCGGGGTTGGTCTGATCCGGCTGAGTGATCACATTTCCAGTGTGCATGAACGACTACCCTCAAACCAGCAGCATGACCACCACGCCCGTGCTGGTCAGGGCCAATCCGACCAGCTTGCGCGAATCGAGAGACTCGCCCAGCATCAGCCAGGCCAGGAATACGATCCAGGCATTGGCGCTTTCGTTGAGAATCGAGGCCTCGGACGCGGGGATCAGCTTATAACCCGCCAGCCACATCATCATCGACACGTAGGCGGCGAGGAAGCTTGCCAGAGTGATGGTTTTCCATGGCAGGGGCTGGGCGTAGTGGCGCCCGACCTCAGCCAGGCGCCCGCGCAATAGGGTGTAGATGAGCATGCCCGCTATGCCGCCGGCCAGCCGTATTTCCGTGGTCCAGAGAAAGGACCGGGTCTCCAGGATCTCCTTGACCATGACGATGCCGACGGCCATCAGGAACATGGCACCGGCCCCATAGAAGACACCCTTGCGCACCTGCTCAGCATCGATGCTGCGGCGCTTGCTGCGCCAGGTCACCAACAGAATGCCGGCCATGACCAGTGCGAAGCCGAACAGCTGCCAGCCACGCAGGCTTTCACCCAGGAACAGCACCGACAGCAGGATCACGAACGGGCTCAGCAGGCTGGCCACGATGCCCGTGCGGCTGGCGCCCATCAGGTGCAGCGCGCGCAGGTACCAGGTGTCGGCCACCGCGATTCCGAGATACCCGGAAACCAACGCGATGCCGACATCGGGCCATGGAAAGTCCGGTAGCCGGAAGCCTTCGAACACCGCGAGGGTCGGCAGCAGCAGGGAGAAGCCCAGCAGGTTCTTGAACAGGTTGACTTCGAACGCCGGCAGCGCATCGCCGGTCCGCCGGAACAGGACGATGGCCAGCGCCCAGACCAGCGCGCTGCCGAGGGCAAAAAACTGTCCCCAGCCGATCAGTGGGGTGGTTCCATGACTGATGCGGAGAGGAGCTTCACCGGCACCAGCGGAACGTTTTCAGCGTCCAGCAGTTCGTGGTATCCCGTGTCGACGGCGGCGATGGCCTCGACGACTTCTTGCCCTGATATCACCAGCCCGAACACGGCATATCCCCAGCTTTTCGGATTGGGGTCCAGCGAGGCGTTGGCGGCCAGGTTGAAATAGAACTGGCTGGTTGCCGAATGGGGATCGTCATAGCGCGCCATGGCAATAGTCATGGGCATGTTTTTCAGGCCATTGCCCGATTCATTGATAATCGGGGGGTACAGCTCGCGCTCCTCGATAGCCTCGGTGTAACCCCCACCCTGCACCACGAAACCCGGCATGACCCGGTGAAATATCGTGTTGTTGTATTGCCCTTCGACCACGTAGCGCAGGAAGTTGTTGACCGTCGCCGGGGCTCGCTTGCGGTCGAGTTCAACCATGATGTCACCCATGCTCGTCTCCAGCCGCACCACCGGAAACGCGTTTTCCGGCATGACCTCGGGCGGGAAACAGTCGGGTCCGGCCGCTACCGAAAGGGGCGGCAGGAACATCAACAGCAAAAGCGACAGCGGGGCTTTCCAGGTACCGGACATGGCTTGTGACTCCATCCTGATCTTGGGCGGGAAGGCCCATGATAATGCTTCGTTGGCCCCGGCTCACCCCTTATCAGGATGATCGCCATGCTCGACGGGCAAGCGCCCGGCCCGGCGCAGTGCATCGCGCAGTACGTATTCGATCTGCGCGTTCAGACTGCGCAGTTCGTCGTCGGACCAGCGGCGCATCGCTTTCCAGGTCTCTTCGTTGATGCGCAGTGGGATGGCTTTTTTCTGTGCCATAAAGACTAATGTGAACGATGGTCCAGCCTCAGGTCGGGAATGAGTGGCGTTTCTCCTCTCTGATATCATTTATATATCATCTTGTATAACCAGGTCAATATCGGGTCGGCTTCGCGCCAATTCGAAGCTATACTTCTGCCTCGGCAGCACAACCCAAGGAGAATAAAATGCACAGGCTGATCATGGTTCTGCTCTTGCTCTTGCCCCTGGCCGCCCCCGCCCAGGAATCGTCCGGCGAGCCGCTGTTTATGAAGGATATGCTGCAGGGCCGGGAATTCTTCGAACCCTGGGGGGTCGGCGTCGATTACTTCACGATGAAGCAGGATTACAAGATCAAGTCGCTCCAGTTCGAGCTGCCGGGCGTCGGCCTCGGTGACCCTTCGCTGATCGGGGTGACCAATGAGCTGCGACATTACGACGTCAAGCTGGATGCCTGGATCACGCCGTTTCTGAACGTCTTCGGATTGATTGGCCGGGTAGATGCCGACACCTATGTCGATTTCAGCAACGTGCCGATTGCCGGCCTGCCCGTCTCCCTCGGAACGCTGCCGGTTTCCTATGACGGCACCGTCTATGGCGCGGGCTTCAATTTGCTTTACGGCACGGACCGCTGGTTCGCGACGCTCAATAACACCTGGACGGATGCCAGCCTGAGCGGAGATTTCGACTCGTCCGTGAAGACCTTCTCTTCGCAGCCGCGCCTCGGCCTGATTTTCGGCAAGACGTCGATCTGGCTCGGCGGGATGTACCTCGATACGGAGGAAAAGCACAGCGGCTCGATCATGTTGCCCATACCGGGGATCCCGCCGGTACCCTTCAGTGTCGAGCTCGAGAGCATGGAAGCGTGGAACTACGCGGTGGGCATTGGCCATGTGTTCAGCCCGAAAGCCCTCATCTCGCTCGAAGTCGGTTTCGGCGACCGCGACCACACGCTGGCCAATTTCACCTATAGATTCTAGGGCCTGGTAATCCGATGTGGTGCCGTTCCGGCATGGCTGCATCCAGCGCAGCGGTTGTGCTGTTGCTACTGGCGCCGGCGCTGGCGGGTGCCTACGAGACCGACCAGTTTTCCAACCGGCTGGAGCCGCTGCGCGACTCCACGGCGGTGCTGGATGAACGGGTCAACGAGTCGATCGCGAAAGCAGCCGGCAGTCAAACCGGGGCGCGCAACGAAAGCCGGGTGGTAGACGCCATCTACCACGACATCGGCGGCCACCACTGGGTGGACAGGATCGAGCGTTGGGCCATGCAATCCGACGAGGTCGACCGCAACACACCGGACCGTTACGACTCCATTTACCAGGGCCACCCGCTGTGGGCTACCCGGGTTGCCGCCCTGTTCGGCGTGGGCCCCACCATCAAGCTCAACGGGACGCTGATCGGCTCGGACAAGCTGGGGCATTTCCTGTCACAGGGGCGAAAATTCT
>JAPHSB010000498.1 GCA_026193295.1 Lysobacterales bacterium | reverse complement strand
GTTGACCGCCTTGACGACGCCCTCCGGCGTATCGAATTGGACCTCCAGGCTGGAGACTTTCAGCAGTGGCATCAGACCCGGTCCTTGGGATCGAGCGCGTCGCGCATTCCATCACCGATGTAGTTGAAGCAATACAGCGTGACGGTCAGGAAGACCGCGGGAAACACCAGCGTCCAAGGGGCCGACTCCATGTCCTGCGCACCGTCGTTGACCAGGGCGCCCCAGGAACTCATGGGCTCCTGCACGCCAAGACCGAGGAAACTCAGGAACGACTCGACCAGGATGACCTGGGGAATGGTCAAGGTGACATAGACGATAACGACACCGAGCAGGTTGGGAACGATATGGCGCCTGATGATGGCATTGTGACCCACGCCGCAGGCCCGCGCCGCTTCTACGAACTCCATGTTTTTCAGGCTCAGCGTCTGACCCCGCACGATGCGCGCCATATCCAGCCAGTTGACGGCCCCGATCGCCACGAAGATCAACACGATGTGGCGGCCGAAGACCACCATCAGAAGGATCACGAAAAACATGAAGGGCAGCGCGTAAATGATATCAACTACGCGCATCATGACGCGGTCGGTCATCCCGCCGTAATAACCCGCGACGGCCCCGTAGGTGACACCGATTGCCAGGCTGACCAGGGTGGCCACCAATCCGACCAGCAGGGAAATGCGACCGCCCTCCAGCGTACGCACCAGGATGTCCCGGCCCACCGCGTCCGTCCCGAACCAATGTCGCGTTTCCAAGCTGGGTGGCGACGAGGTGTGGTCCCAATCGGTGAAATCGGCTTCCCAGGGCAGCACCATCGGGCCAAAGACCACCAGCAGCAGCAGGACCATCATGATGACCCCGCTGACCACGGCTGCGCGATTCTTGAGCAGGCGGTGCCAGGCATCGACCCATAGTGATCGGCCGCGAATGTCCTCGGCCGCCATGGCGGCCGCGAAGGGATCGTCAACCGAGAGCGTGGCTTTATCGTTCATTGCAGTTCGTCGTAACGAATCCGGGGATTGAGCCAGGCATACAGGAGATCCACGATGAAATTCAGCACGGTGATCACGACCCCGTAGAAAACCACCACACCCATGACCAGGGTGTAGTCGCGGTTCAACGCGCCCTGCACAAAATAGCTGCCTAGCCCGGGAATGCTGTAAATCCGCTCGATGACCACCGATCCCGTGATCAAGGCGGCGGTGGCTGGCCCCATGTAGGAAATCACCGGCAGGATGGCCGGCTTGAACGCATGGCGCCAAATGACCAGATATTCAGGCAGCCCCTTGGCTCGTGCTGTCCGGATGTAGTTGCTGTGCAGCACCTCGATCATGCTGCC
This sequence comes from Lysobacterales bacterium, assembly GCA_026193295.1. Lineage (GTDB taxonomy): Bacteria > Pseudomonadota > Gammaproteobacteria > Xanthomonadales > SZUA-36 > CALKKN01. The sequence continues at coordinate 9,580 of JAPHSB010000498.1, read as the reverse complement.
GCGGGTCAGGCGCGCAATGTAAGCGATGACCGGCAGGGCCAGTGTGACCACGGGCAACACCATCCTCTGCCAGGACCAATCCCAGCCTCCGGCGGGCAACCAGCCCGCGTAGACCCCGACCCCCAGGATCAAAAGCGGCGCTACCACGAAAGTCGGGATGGATATGCCCAGCATGGCGACGCCCATTACGCCGTAGTCCAGCATGGTGTTCTGCCGCAGCGCCGCGGCGATGCCCGTCAGCGTACCGATGACGAAGGCCAGGAGCATCGCCAGCCCCCCGATCGTGCCGGATACCGGGAACCCGCGGCGGATCAGCTCATTGACGGACCAATCCTTGTATTGGAATGACGGCCCGAAATCGCCCGAAACGATCTGCCCCAGGTAACGGAAGTACTGCATCAGCAGCGGCTCGTCGAGATGATATTTGGCGTCGAGATTGGTCCGGATTTCCGGCGGCAGCACTTTCTCGCTGTCGAACGGCCCTCCCGGAGCGACGCGGATCAGGAAAAATGCGATCGTTATCAGCACCAGCAGAGTCGGAATCAGGCCAAGAAAGCGCGTGGCCGCGTGGCGCAGGATGCCTTCCTGGTTCACGCGTCCTGTCCCGCCGGTTCGGTCGTAACTGTCTCGACCTCGGTATCCCCGGAAACCGCTGGGTCCGGCCCTGTTTGCGGCTCCGGCCCCGGATTTTCAGTGGCCGCCGGTGCGTCACTCTGCCACCGCAGCTTGAACATGTGGCGGGTCTGGTGATGATCCATGAGATTGTTCTGCCAACCCCTGAGCTGGGGACTGACCAGGCGCTTTGTGACGTATGTATACAATGGAATGATGGCGTGGTCGGACATCAGCACGCGCTCGGCCTCGAACATCAGGCGCTCGCGCCGGGCGCGGACCCGTTCGGTGCCCACCTGGTCGAGCAGGGCATCAAACGTGCTGTTGCTGTAGCCGTAATCATTGCTGCCATGTCCGCTGCGGAACAGCTCGAGGAAACTGTAGGGGTCATTGTACTCGCTGATCCAGCCGGCCCTGAATACCTGCGTCAAGACCTTTTGTGCACGGTTTTGCAGAAACACCCGGAACTCCTCGTTCACCAGGGTCGTGTTCACGCCCAACACCTGCTTCCACATCGAAGCGACAGCGAGCGCCATCTTCTTGTGGTTCTCACTGGTGTTGTAGCGGATCTCCACACGCAGCGGCCGCTCCTCGGAGTAGCCGGCCTGCTCATACAGGCGCTGCGCCTCGTGGTCTCTTTCAGCCTGGCTCCAATCCGCGTACTCCGGCGAAAAAGGCACATAGCCGTCGATGCCCGGCGGCACCAGGGCATAAGACGGTTGCTCGCCGAACTGCGCCACCTTCTCCGCCAGGATCTGGCGGTCGACGGCCAGGATCAGCGCCATGCGCAGGGACGGGTTATCGACGAACGGCTCCCGCGTGAGGTTGAACCCGAAAAAATAGGAACCCATCCACGGGCTCACGACCAGTTCGTCCGGGTAGTTTTTCTGCAGCCACTTGAACTGGTTGTTGGGCACCTGGTTGGTCCAGTCGATCTCTCCCGAGCGAAAGGCCTGCACTTCCGACGAGTGATCCTCGATCGGAAGATAGTGCACGCGCTCCACCAGCGTATCGTCCGCCTCCCGAAAGGCGGGGTTGCGCTCCAGCACGATCTCCACCCGAGGCACCCATTTCGTCAGCACGTAGGCACCATTGGAAACCAGGTTGCCGGGCCGGGAAAACTGGTCCCCGAACTGTTCCAGGTTTTTACGGTTTACCGGGTAGGCGATCGGATGCGTGAGCAAGCCCAGGAAGTAAGGCGTCGGCCCGGTCAGGGTGATTTGCAGGGTAAACTCGTCGAGCAACGAAATGCCCAGCTCCTCAACCGGTAGCTCACCCGCCAGCACCTCCCGGGCGTTCAGAACGGGTAGCAACATGCGCGCCGAATTGGCGGCCGTCGCGGGATTCGCGGCGCGGCGCAGGCTGAAAACGAAATCCTCTGCAGTCAGCGGGTCGCCGTTGGACCAGGTCAGGTCGCGGCGCAGGTAGAAGGTGTAGGTCCGGGCATCGCGCGAAATGTTCCAGCGCAGGGCCGCACCCGGAATGACATCACCCTCGGGCGACTCGCTGGTCAGACCTTCGAACAGATCTCGCAGGATGTGTGAACTCGGCACGCCGATGGCAAGGTGCGGATCGAGGGTCTCCGGCTCTTCGCCATTCCCGCGGAAAACTACCTGCTCGTCGGCCAGCACCGAGGGAGCGGGCCGCCCCTCCTCCGTCAATACGAGCTGCACCGGTTGCGGTCTGCGCTCGGCCGACCCGCCGAAGTCACCCTCCCGCTCGCCGCATGCCGTGAGCGCAAGCAGGCTGCAGGCCATGAGGATGCCGATGGGCAGCGTCCGGTTCAAGGTTCTCCCAACTCCAATTCCAGGTACCGCGAAAGATGAACGTCGCGCACGTTGTCTTCGTAGCCGGTCACCGCCGGGTTGACGAGATGGCGCGATACATAATAGTAAAGGGGTATGACCGGCATGTCCTGCAATAACTGAGCCTCTGCCTCCCGCAGAAGCTCCATGCGCGCGGCACCGGCCGACGCCTTCGCCGAATCCAGCAAGCCGTCGAAGCGGGCGTTCCGATAGAACGTGTTGTTCAGGTTGCTACCGCTGGAGAACAGATCGAGGAAACTCGAAGGGTCCGCGTAGTCGGCGATCCAGCCTCCGCGGAACACCTGCGTCACGATACCCAGCCTGCGGTTGTTGACGAACACCTTCCACTCTTCGTTTACCAGCTCGGTGTTCACACCCAGCACCTGTTTCCACATGGATGCGACGGCCACCGCGACCCGTCGATGCACTCCGGAGGTGTTGTAACGCAGTTCCAGCAGGAGCGGGTCGGGCTCCCCGGCGCCGGATTGGCGGTAGAGACGCCGCGCCTCTGCCTCGCGCGCTTCCTGGCTCATGCTGTCTTCCGGCAGGGTTGCAGGTTGGTACCCGGCAATGCCCGGTGGTACCACGCCCCACCCCACCAGCTCGCCGGCGCCCAATACGGTCTCGACCAGGATTTCCCGATTGATCGCCAGGGCCAGCGCCCGGCGCAGTTCAGGCGACTGCCCCAGCAACGGGTGGTTGAAGTTCAGGCCCAGCCAGAACGAGCCGAGGTATGGATTCACGCGCAGCTCATTGGGCAGGTTTTCCCGAAGCCAGGCGAAACGACCGGCCGGAATGGTCTCGGTGATGTGCAACTCACCGGCACGATAAAGCGCGAGCTCCGTCGCCGGCTCCTCGATGGGGTGGTAGTCAACGGCATCCATGCCCACGGTGGCGGCCCCGTAATACTGCTCATTGCGGACCAGGTGAATGCTGGCACGGGGTGTCCACTCCTGCAGCAGGAAGGGCCCGTTGACCGGCGCAATGCGCGGATCGTCTGTCCCTTCGGAATGCAGTGGAAAACTGACCGGATGGGCCAGGATTTCGAGTATCCAAGGCGCTGCCTGCTCGAGTTCGACCTCCACAATCCCGGGGCCGACGGCCCGGATACCAAGTGCACCCGGCTCTGCGCGGCCGCCGAGGATCTCCTCGGCGTGACGCACATCCTTCAACAGGCCCGCCGTAGTGGCCGCCGTTGCGGGCGTTACGGCCCGCTGCCAGGCGCGAACGAAGTCGTCCGCGGTCACCGGATCGCCGTTTGACCAGCGGGCGTCGGCACGCAGGGTGAACCGGTAGCGCTTGCCGTTGTCCAGCACTTGCCAGGACTCCGCCTGCCCCGGCACCGGCTCTCCGCTGACGTCAAAGGTGACCAGGCCCTCGCGGATGTCCCGCAACAGATTTACCGCGGCCAGGCCCTGTGCCTGGTGTATGTGCAGAGAGTCCGGTTCAGGCCCCAGGCCCCGATGGAGCGTTGCCGCGGTGAGCGGGGCGGCCGCCAGGGAGGCCAGCATGGCGGCGAAGCAAAGGAGCTTGGCGAACTGAGGGAGCATTTGGCGTTCCAGCCTGTTTCATCCGTATTCCTCCGTGTATCCTAGGCAATCGGCCCGGCCATTCCAATGCCCGCTGCACATACGCGTGCAAACGAGGCGCCGATGAACCGGTCCGCGTGGGTGGTTCCGGCCCGAACGATGGAGCAGAGTCTTGACAACTTCCGCCAACACCAGGCACGTAGAATCCCGCGATGAACTCGTGGGCTACCTCGCGAGCGGCTGTAAGCCCGAATCCAACTGGAAACTGGGCACGGAGCACGAAAAATTCGGCTACACGCTCGACGACCTGAGGCCGTTGCCCTACGCCGGCGAGCGGAGTATCCACGCGATCCTCACCGGCATGGCCGAGCGCTACGATTGGCGCCCCGTGATGGAGGGTGGCCAGCCGATTGCGCTGATCGACGATAGCGGCGCCTCGATCACGCTGGAGCCCGGCGGACAGCTCGAACTGTCGGGGGCGTTGCTGGACAGCATTCACCAGACCTGCACCGAGGTGAACACCCATCTGCGCCAGGTGCGCGCTGTCTCCGAGCCACTGGAAATCGCCTTCCTCGGAATGGGCTTTCAACCCAAGTGGCGCCGGGAAGACATGCAGTGGATGCCCAAGGCGCGTTACCGCATCATGCGTGAGTACATGCAAAAGGTCGGCAGCCTGGGCCAGGACATGATGGCCCGGACCTGCACGGTACAGGTCAACCTCGATTTCAGCTCCGAAGCGGACATGGTGCACAAATTTCGCACTTCCCTGGCGCTGCAGCCGGTGGCCACTGCCCTGTTCGCGAATTCGCCTTTCACGGACGGCCAACCCAACGGCTATCTCAGTTACCGTTCGCATGTCTGGGAGGACACCGATCCCGACCGGACCGGGATGCTCCCCTTCGTGTTCGACGGCGACATGGGGTTCGAGCGATACACCGACTACATGCTGGACGTTCCGATGTACTTCGTTTACCGCGACGGCGACTACATAGACGCCGCCGGCCAGTCTTTCCGCGACTTTCTGGCCGGCAGGCTACCGGCGCTGCCGGGTGAACTGCCGACATTGAAGGACTGGGAGGACCATTTGACCACGGCCTTTCCCGAGGTCCGGCTGAAGCGCTACCTCGAAATGAGGGGTGCCGACGGCGGGCCTTGGGGCCGGCTCTGCGCTCTGCCCGCCCTGTGGGCCGGACTGCTGTACCACCAACCTTCGCTGGATGCGGCCTGGGACATCGCTCGTGACTGGAGCATGGAGGAGCGCATCCGGCTGCGGGCGGAAGTGCCGCGGCTTGGATTGCGGGCCGAGGTCCGCGGGCGCTCCGTGCGCGACATGGCCCGGGAATTGATCGAACTGGCCCGCAAGGGCCTGGCTGCGCGTGGCCGGCTGAACGCCGCGGGCGATAACGAGACCGGCTTCCTGTCGCCGCTGCAGGAAGTTGCCGAAACCGGTGTCACACCGGCGGAACGAAAGCTGGCCCTGTACCACGGCGCATGGAACGGCTCGGTGGACCCCGTCTTTACGGAATGTGCTTATTGATCATGGACAGTCGCCGACGCGCTTGCCTGTCCAGTTGATGGTCATTTCCATGGCCTGGCCCTGCATCTCCATGGTTACCTTGCCACCGCCCTCGACCCGGTCGCCGTGAGAAGTCGCCTCCCATTCGCCGTGTGAGTGGCCGTCGCTCAAAAAGGCAGTTCGAGATCCGGCCTGAGTCCCAGCATCGCGGAGCGAAAGACCGCCTTGATCCGCTCCAGCGCCTGTTCGGTCTCGGCGTCGAAGCGTACAACCAGGATCGGCGTCGTGTTGGAAGCCCGGACCAACCCCCAGCCATCGGCAAAATCGGCCCGCAGCCCGTCGATCGTGCTGATTTCGGCGCCTTCGAAGCGGGCGGCGGTCTTGAAGTCTTCGATGAAACGATGGTTCTCGCCTTCCTGCATCTGCACCTTGAGTTCAGGCGTGCTGTAGCTGGATGGCAGCGCATTGAGGATGGCTTCGGGCGGGGTTTCCGTGCTGCCCAGGATCTCCAGCAGGCGGGCCGCCGAGTAAATGCCGTCATCGACCCCGTACCAGCGCTCCTTGAAAAAGAAATGTCCGCTCATCTCTCCCGCGAAGGGTGAGCCGACCTCCTTCATTTTGGCCTTGATCAGCGAATGACCGGTCTTGTACATCATCGGCACGCCGCCGGCCTCGCGAATCACCTGTGGCAGGTGCCCCGTACATTTGACGTCGTAGATTATGGTCGCCCCGGGCACGCGGTCCAGCACATCCATAGCCAACAGCATCATGACGCGGTCGGGGAAAATGATGTTGCCGGCCAGCGTAACCACCCCAAGCCGGTCGGCATCGCCGTCCAGCGCCAACCCCAGGTCGGCGTCCATCAGGCGTACCGACTCGATCAGGTCTTTCAGGTTCTCCGGCTCGCTCGGATCGGGGTGATGGTTGGGAAACGTGCCGTCGACTTCATCGAACAGCGGGATCACTTCGACCCCAATGGCGCGCAAGGTGTCCGCCGCGCAGACACCGCCGATGCCGTTGCCGCAGTCGATGACGACCTTCAGCGGCCGCTCGACCTGGATGTCCCCGGCTATTTTCTCGATATAGTCCGGTACGACATTGCGACGGGTTACCCGGCCCTGACCGCTCTGCAGCTGCCCCTCGACGATCCGCTGGTACAGGCCGGAAATACCGTCACCGTAGAGGGTATCGCCGGCGATCATGATTTTGAAGCCGTTGTAATCGGGAGGGTTGTGGCTGCCCGTAATCATCACGCCGGAACCGGCGGCGATCTCGTGAGCCGCAAAATACAGCACGCCCGTCGGCACGGCCCCGATATCCAACACATCGCAACCCGTGGAGAGAATGCCGTCGATCATCCCCTGCATCAGGTAGGGGCCGGACAACCGCCCGTCACGGGCCACCACTACCGGGCCGGCGTTTTGCTCGAGGGCCAGGGTGCCCACGGCCTGCCCCACGCTCCAGGCCACGCCCGAGTCCAGCGAACGGTCGATGACGCCGCGTATGTCGTAGGCGCGAAAAATCTCGGGCGTGAGCTCCACTGGCGAATGCTGCGCCTCCTTCAGCTTGTGCTTCTCGGGGATGTTGTATTTGAGGCGCAGCGGCGGTGGCTCGCCGGCCGGTTCCATGGCCGGTGGGCCCACGTTGTCCGGCGGCGGGGTAAGCGGTCGGTCGGGGGAAGGCTGATCCGCTTCGGCCGCCAGGCGCTCCCGGCTGCGCTTCGCCTCTTCGATTCTTCGCTCCAATGCCCACTTCTCGTCACTGCGCTTCAGCAGGAAGGCAGCTGCCACGAAGGTGAGCCCAATCAACATCAGGAGCGCGAGCCAGCCGCCGCTGGCCAGCGCGACATATTGTTGACGGGGAAATTCGATTCGAAACAAGGTTCCGGGCACGGCGATCCGCTCGGGAATGTCACCCAGCAGGCCGGGGTCGCCGACGTCGCGAAGCGCGCTCGACGGCTGCGCGCCGTTGTATTGAGACAAGCGAAGGCAACCGAGCGTCGAAATCTCGGGATGGAATACCGACAACACCAGGTCGGGGTCGATGGTCACAACCAGGACACCCAGGACTTCGTCGCCGCTCCGGACCCTGACCGCGTCCAGCATGGCCGGGGGCTTCAGCACGTGATGCGCTTGCAGCAGGGCCTCGCTGCCGTCCAATGCGGACAACAGCATTTCGAACAGGGCATAACCGTTCGGTCCGAGATCCTCTGGCGCAATGCCGGAAAGGTCTGCCGGATAGACGCTGGCAGTGGAAATCTGGCCCATGCGGCCATGCAGGTAGGCCAGAAGGTCGTCAACCGTATCCGGGTTGTCCAACGCCCGCGCGGCCAGGCTCTGCGCCTGTTCGCTGGTCAATACCCGCTTCAGAGACTGCACCGGCTCGGCCAGCTGAGTCAGCGCGGCTTCGCTCTCCGCGGCTATGTCCTCTTGAACTTGAGCCATGCGCCAGTCCGCAAAGCCCAGCCAGGCGGCGCCAACCACCAGGGCCAATCCGAACAGGCCGACGGTGTAGATCAACCACTGGCTGACCTGCTTCTTGCCCGATAGCCGCTCCAACATCTGCAAACTCTGTTTCAGGTCCATATTGATAATCCCTTATGCATGTCCCGTATGCCCGAAACCACCCGCGGCCCGGTCGGATGCCTCAAAATCCTCCACCCGTTCCCACCGGGCTTTCACCACCGGCAGGAAAACGAGCTGGGCGATGCGCGCCCCCGGCTCGACTTCGAAGGGGGACTCGGATCGGTTCCAACAGGAAACGAAGACCTGTCCCTGGTAATCGCTGTCGATCAGGCCGACCAGGTTGCCCAGCACGATGCCATGCTTGTGGCCAAGGCCGGAGCGCGGCAGGATCACGGCCGCCAGGCCGCTGTCCTGCATGTGCATCGCGAAACCCGTTGGTATGAGCCGCGTCTCGCCCGGCAGCAGCGTCAGCGTGTCATCGACGCAGGCCCGCAGATCCAAGCCCGCCGAACCCTCGGTCGCGTAGTCCGGCAGCGGGTAGTCCGTGCCCAGGCGCGGATCGAGTATTTTGATCTGTACGGGCTTCAACTTATTCCTTATCCCCAAGACGGTCGGCCACTGCACGGATCAGCAAGCGGGCCAACTCCATCTTGCTTCCTGTTCCGAGGTGCTGTTCACGATCCGCCGACAGCAACAGGATTTCATTGTCTTCACTTTCGAACCCGCTGCCTTCCTGGCCCACGCGGTTGGCGGCAATCATATCAAGGCTCTTGCGTGAAAGCTTCTCCAGGGCGTGTTCCCTGAGGTGTTCGGTCTCCGCAGCAAATCCCACGGTAAACGGTCGAACCGGCAAGGCAGCGACCTCGGCCACGATATCCGGGGTGCTGACCAGCCGCAGCGTCTGCTCAGGACGGCCTTTCTTAATTTTCTGCGGTGCCGTCTCAAGCGGCCGATAGTCGGCCACGGCTGCAACGCCGAAAAACACGTCCGCGTCCCGTGCCAGGCCCAACGCCATGTCGCGCATTTCGGCCGCACTGCGCACATCCCTGCGGTTTACACCGGGTGGGGTTTCCAAGCGCACGGGACCGGAAACCAGGCTGACCCGAGCGCCCGCTTCGGCTGCCGCGGCGGCCACGGCGAAGCCCATGCGGCCGGACGAGCGGTTGCCGATGAACCTCACCGGGTCGATGTCTTCATAGGTCGGGCCCGCCGTGACGACCACGTGGCGGCCGGCCAGCAGGGCGGGTCGGTCGGTGAACAGGGCAGCCACCAGCTCGGCGGGCTCGGTCATGCGTCCCGGCCCGCTGTCGCCGCAAGCCTGGCTGCCACTTTCCGGCCCGATCAAGCGCACACCGCGTTCCTGCAAAATCTTGCAGTTGTGGCGGGTTGCGGGGTTTGCCCACATCTGTTGGTTCATCGACGGCGCCAACGACAGCGGGGCTGCGGTGGCGAGACAGAGCGTGGTGAGCAGATCGTCGGCCAGCCCATGTGCCAGCCGGGCCATGAAATCCGCCGTGGCCGGCGCCACCAATACGTGTTCGGCCCAGCGCGCCAGCTCGATGTGTCCCATTCCGGCTTCGGCGGCTTCGTCCAGCAGCTCAGTATGCACGGGGTGCCCGGAGACCGCCTGGAACGTCAAGGGAGTGACGAAAG
>JAPHSB010000287.1 GCA_026193295.1 Lysobacterales bacterium | reverse complement strand
CTACCTGCGCACGCTGCTGATCATGCACGCGATCAATATTTTCCTGCACTGGGTGCTGATCTTCGGCAACCTGGGTGCACCGGCGCTGGGGGTGTTTGGCGCCGGGCTGTCGACCACCATTTCACTGTACATCGGCACCCTGCTCTATTTCTTCTTCGCGCTGCGGCATGCCAGGGACAAGGGCTTTCTGCAAGCCGTACCTTCCCGCAAGACACTGTGGCAACAGTTTCGACTGTCGGTGCCGAGCAGCCTGCAGCAACTTTTTTTCTCGGCCGGCCTGGTTATGCTGGTGTGGATCGTCGGCCATATCGGCACCGCGGAAGTCGCAGCGGTCAACATCCTGATGACCTTCCACATCACCGCGATGCTCCCGGCTTTCGGCATCGCGCTGGCCGCCACCACGCTGGTAGGCAACGCGCTGGGCCGTGGCGACGCCGAGGACGCGGCAGCCTGGGGCTGGAACTGCGCCGCCCTGACGTTTGCCTACGGTGCGGTTCTGAGCCTGTTGTTGATTCCGCTGGCCCATCCGATCCTGGGCGTCTTCCTTACCAACCCGGAAACCCGTGAACTGGCCTACCTGCCAATGGTGCTCTGGGCGCTGATGATCAGCTTCGACACCGCCGGAATGGTGCTGATGAACGCCCTGATCGGCGCCGGCGACACCCGGCGCAGCATGTGGATCAGCCTGCTCTGGCAGTGGCTGTTCTTCCTGCCGCTGGCTTACGTGGTCGGGCCCTTGCTGGGCTTCGGCCTGGTCGGCGTGTGGGTCATCAATGTCATCTACCGGGTCGGCCAAGCCATCAATTGCGGCACGCAATGGGCCAGCCGCAAGTGGACCGGAATCCAGATCTGACGGCAGCCGCGCGGCGTTGACAGCCCGGCAAGACCCTCCGGTCGCGTCAGGCGTCCTCGACAATCACCGCCGTGCCCACGGCCAGCAACTCGGCCGCGCCGCCGACAATGACCGACGTCGTGAAGCGCGTGGCGACAATCGCGTTCGCTCCGAGCGATTCTGCATCTGCCACCATTCGGTCGATGCTTTGTTCGCGGCTTTCCGCGATCAGTTTCGCATACTCGTGTATTTCTCCGCCGACGATGTTGCGCAGGCCGGCCATGATGTCCTTGCCGACGTGACGGGCGCGGACCGTGTTGCCCCGCACCAGCCCCAGGGTTTTGACAATCCGCTTGCCGACGATCTTTTCAGAGGTCACGACGATCATTTTCATATCTCCACATTCTTGTACTTATCGGTTTTGCGTTCGACAAGTCGCTGTCTCAGGACCGACACGAAAAGCGCGCCGAGACCAAGATAAACGGCAGATACCATCAGTTTGAACAGCGGCTCCACCGACGTATCGATGACAAATTGATAGATACCAAAACCGCCAATCAGCAACAGGCCACCGAGAAACAACAGCCAGCCAATGCCACGGCTCACTTTGACGGTCATGTCGTTCATTTGCTCTCTCCAGACATCGTCACCCACCCGGCTCAATCGAGCACCGGAAACCCGCTTACGCAAGGCCTCGAGCTCAGCCAGCCGATCGCTGCATTCAGCACAATCGGCGAGGTGCACATCGACAGACTGGCGCTGTTGCTGGGTCAACTCTCCATCCAGGTAACCGGAAATCAGTGCACCGACGTGCCCACTGCCTCCGGTTGCTTTATTCCCCGTTTTCATTCAGTACCTCCTTCAGGGCCAGTCGCGCGCGATGCAACCGGGACATTACGGTCCCGGGCGCAATCTGCAGAACACTGGCGAGTTCGGCATAGGACAGGTCCAGGTAATCGCGTAGCACCAGAATCTGCCGCTGATCGCCGGAGATGCCGGACAAGGCGCGATGCAGTTGCTCATCACGTTGCTGGATTTCCAGGCGATGGTCCGGTTGCAAGGCCGGATCGGCCAGTTCTTCGATCGCCGGATCGCTGACTCGCCGATGCCGCAGCAGGTCGAAACACCGGTTGCGCACCACGCGCAAAAACCACGGCTTCAAAGGCCCCCGGCGGAAATCAAATGCGCCGGGGCGGGCCAGGACCTTGGCGAATGCGTCATGCACTGCGTCGGCGGCATCGTCGCTGTTCCCCAGGATCTGAAACGCGAGTACGTGCGCGCCACTGCCCAGGTTTACCAACTCCTGTCTTATGTCGCTTTTCTTCATAGCCTCACATACTTATACGCGGCTGCCACGATTCTATTCCCGGGAACCTGTCGGCCGGCACTTTGCAATGATACCGATTGAGCACGGCCTCGGTTATGGGCGGCCGCTTTCATTTGCCTGACGTAGGTAAAGCCGATACTCTGCCGTGCATCCCAACGAGCGGTTTGGAGAGCTTTGCATGATAGGCAGCCTAGCCTTCGGTATCTTCGGCCTTGTGGTTCTCCTGGCCATTGCTCTTGTTTTTTCCGACCAGCGTAAGGCGATCGACTGGCGGCTGGTGGCGGCCGGCATCGGGCTGCAATTACTGTTCGGCGTGCTGGTGATTTTGGTGCCCGGCGGCCGGCAGTTTTTCGAAGCGCTCAGCCGAGTCTTCGTGCGGGTCATCAGTTTCTCGCTGGATGGCGCCACGTTCATCTTCGGCTCGCTGGCCGATCCCTCGAACCTTGGCTTCATCTTCGCGTTCCAGGTGCTGCCAACCATCATCTTCTTCGCGGCCCTGATGGGCGTGCTTTATCACCTCGGCGTGATGCAGAAAGTCGTGCAGGGTATGGCCTGGGTGATGTTCAAGATCCTGCGCATCAGCGGCGCCGAGTCCTTGTCGGTTGCGGCCAACGTGTTTGTCGGCCAGACCGAGGCTCCACTGGTGGTCCGGCCCTACATTTCCAGGATGACGGATTCCGAGCTGTTGACCATGATGATCGGCGGCATGGCCACGATCGCCGGCGGGGTGCTGGCCGCCTATATCACGATGCTGGGCGGTGCCGACGAAGCCGCGAGAATCTTCTACGCCAAGCACCTTCTGTCGGCCAGCATCATGGCGGCCCCGGCCACCATCGTCATCGCCAAGATTCTCAAGCCGGAAACACAGGAATCCCTGACCCGTGGCGAGGTCAGGCTGCACGTCGAGAAGACGGCCACCAACGTCATCGAAGCCGCCGCCAATGGCGCGGCTGACGGCTGGCGGCTGGCCCTGAACGTTGGCGCCATGCTACTCGCCTTCATCGCCCTGATCGCGATGATCGACTACCCGCTGAACTGGCTGGGCGAAATCAGCGGGTTCGAAGCCGGAACCGGCCGTGCGCTGAGTCTGTCCACCCTGCTGGGTTTCGCCCTCGCGCCGCTGGCGTGGGTTATCGGCGTTCCCTGGCAGGACGCGGTCACCGTGGGCGGCCTGATCGGAGAAAAGGTGGTAACCAATGAATTCGTGGCTTATGCGCACCTGACCGAGATTCAGCAGGGACTGTCGCCCAAGGGACTGCTGATCTCGACCTATGCCCTGTGCGGCTTCGCCAACTTCTCCTCGATCGCAATCCAGATCGGCGGTATAGGCGGCCTGGCGCCGGACCGGCGCTCCGACCTGGCCCGCTTTGGCCTGCGCGCCGTGCTGGGCGGAACCCTGGCGACGATGATGACCGCCACCATCGCGGGCGTGCTGACCGGCATCGTCTGACATGCGCGCGACGATGGATCTGCTGAGCTAATACCGTATGTCCGGCAGCTCCCAATTCGATCTGTTCCGCCAGCGGCGCTTCATGCCGTTCTTCATGACGCAGGGCCTGGGCGCCTTCAACGACAACATCTTCAAGAACGCACTGGCCGCGGCGCTGGTGTTCGAAGGCAGCCGGCTGGGCGGGTTGAACACCGACCAGGTGATCAACCTGAGCGCGATGCTGTTCATATTGCCGTTCTTCCTGTTCTCTGCCCTGTTTGGGCAGTTCGCCGACAAGTACGAAAAATCCATACAGATCCGGCGCGTCAAGCTGCTCGAGGTGGTCATCATGCTGCTGGCGACGCTGGGGTTTTGGCTGAACAACGTGCCGCTGCTGCTGTTCGTGCTGTTTCTGCTGGGATTGCAGTCGACGATCTTCGGGCCGATCAAGTACGGCATCCTGCCGCAAATCCTGCGCCGCGAGGAGTTGGTGGGCGGTAACGCCCTGATCGAAATGGGCACCTTCGTGGCCATCCTGGCCGGCACCATCGCCGGTCCGCAGCTGGCCGGCATCGAGGTCAGCTGGCCGTACTGGGTCAGCTCGGCCTGCCTGGCGGTTGCGGTGGCCGGTTACCTTTACAGCCTCCGAGTGCCGGAGGCCGCATCGGTCGCACCCGATCTGCGTATCAACTGGAATATTTTCAGCGAAACGATTCGCAACATCAGGTTTCTCAATGAGAACCGCGTGGTACTCAATAGCGTGCTGGGTATTTCCTGGTTCTGGTTTTTCGGCGCCACCTTCCTGGTGCAGATCCCCAGCTACAGCCAGAACGTCCTCGGCGGCGATGAAAACCTGATGTCGGCCCTGCTGGCCCTGTTCATCATCGGCATCAGCACCGGTTCATTGCTGTGCGAACGCCTGTCCGGCAAGCAGGTCGAAATCGGCCTGGTACCCTTCGGGGCGATCGGGTTGACGCTGTTCGGGCTGGACCTGTATTTCGCCTCGCCGGCGGCCCCGGCCGTGGGCCTGACCGCTACCGAATTCTTTTCCGCGGGACACAACTGGCGCATCGTCGCCGACCTGCTGCTGATCGGTATCTTCGGCGGCTTCTATATCGTTCCGCTGTACGCCCTGGTGCAGGCGCGATCCGCACCCGATCACCGGTCGCGCGTGATCGCCGGTCTGAACATCCTCAATGCCTTGTTCATGGTGGTGGCGGCGATCATGGCGATGCTGATCCTCGGCCCCGCCGGCCTGACCATACCGGACCTGTTCCTGATCTCGGCCATTCTCAATGCCGTGGTCGCGATCTATATCTTCACGCTGGTGCCGGAATTCCTGATGCGCTTCCTGGTGTGGCTGTTGATCCACACCATTTACCGCGTGCGCGTGACCGGCATGGATCATATCCCGGAGGATGGCCCGGTCATCGTGGCCAGCAACCATGTCAGCTTTGTCGATCCATTGATCATCGGCGGCATGATCCGGCGCCCGGTCAATTTCGTGATGTACCACAGGATCTACCAAATCCCGCTGCTGCACTTCATCTTCAAGACCGGCAAGGCCATTCCCATCGCCGGCCGCTCTGAAGACCCGGAGGTCCTGGAGGCCGCCTATCGGCGCATCCACGAGGTGCTGGCCGCGGACAATGTGCTGGGTATCTTTCCGGAGGGGCGCATCACGGAAGATGGCGAGATTCAGCCGTTCAAGGCAGGGGTCGAAAAGGTCGTGGCCGAGCAACCCGCCCCGGTGGTGCCCATCGCCCTGTGCAATTTGTGGGGCTCGCTGTTCAGCCGCCGTGATCCCCTGCATAAACGCCGGCCATACAAGCTTTGGGCCCACATCGAGCTGCGCATCGGCCACGCCATTCCGCCGGCTGAATTCTCCGCGGCCCGCCTCGAAGCCGAAGTCAGGCGACTGCGGGGTGAAGACCGATGAACGGCGCAGCGGCATCGCCGCCGGGACAAAGTGATGGCAACGGCCTGGAGCTGGTTCTGGCCGGTTGGGGTTGCCGGGACCGCGGTGATCACCCCCCTTGCCATGCCGATGCAGCGTAATACACCGTTCAAACACTGGCGGCAGAAGGCTCGCAGTGCTTGCCTCAGTGACCCCAGGCCACATCCCGTTCAGCATTGGAAGTCCGGGTATGTATGATTGTTGTACATATATTTTGCTATTTTTTTGAAATATGGCTTGACTTACTTGTACGTTTTCTGTACATTGTGGCCATTGGAGACCCTCAGCACACCCCCAGTGTGCATCCCTTAGGCCCGCGCCAAAGGTCTCCGGCTGCTCCTCAGGCCGGAAGCTTAGCGGGCCGCTCTTTTTTTGGGGCGCGTGAGTGCGGCGAAAGGCAGATGAACATATTCGTACTGGACAGGGAAATTGAGCGCTGCGCGCGGTATCACTGCGATCGCCACGTTTCCAAGATGATCCTGGAAAGTGTTCAGCTACTCTGTACCGCGCTGAACAAGAAAGGTTTCTCTACACCCTACCGCTCGACGCACGTCAAGCATCCCTGTGTTCTGTGGGTGGAGGAGTCGCATGACAATTTTCTTTGGCTGGCCCAGCTGGCGCGCGCGCTGAATGCCGAATACCGTTACCGTTACCGCAAGGACCGCGATCACGCCTCCATTGCCGTGCTTGACCGCATCTGTGATCATCATTACGAAGCAGCGGGGCTCACCGAGTTCGCTCAGGCGATGCCGGATCAGTACAAGGTTCCCGGCGACCCGGTCACCGCCTACCGCTCGTATTACCTGGGTGAAAAACTTGCCTTCGCGCAGTGGACCCGGCGCCGTGCTCCGGATTGGTGGCCGCGCCATGCAGCTTGAGCCGGCGCGAATTGACTGGCAAATCATCAACGATGGCGTGATGGGCGGTCTTTCGCGCTCGAGGTTCAGCCTCGATGACCAGGGCCTGCATTTCTCTGGATCGCTGTCGACTGCAAACGCCGGTGGCTTCGCCTCGATTCGGGGCGGCCTGGCTGCGCCTATCGCCCGTTTTGCCGAAATTCGACTGTCACTCACCGGTGACGGCCGCCGTTACCAACTGCGGCTGCGCGAGACGGCCGATTCGGGGGACATCGCCTGGCGCGCCTCCTTCGACACCAGCGGCGCCCGGGAAACCATCATCCTGGCGATTCATGACTTCGAACCGGTCTTTCGCGGGCGCCGCGTCGAGGCCCTGCCTGGGCTGGCTGACCGGGAGATGCATTTTATCGGGTTCATGCTCGCCAGCTCCCGGGAAGGCGCCTTTGCATTAAGCATTCATACCATCGAAACCACCGACGCGGACCGCTGTCGTGCCTGACGCCCCGCAGAGCGGCGTCCGGCTGGTCGTGGGCGCCAGCCGGGGTATCGGCCTGGCCCTGGCGGAAGCGCAGCTGGCCGATCCTTCCGTGAACCGTGTGATTACCACCTATCGCCCGGCTTCGGACCGGCGGGGCCTGGACCGGCTGGCCAGTCTGCACGGCGAGCGCCTGCAGCGAATTGCGTTGGACGTCTCCAGCGATGCCAGCATCGATTCATTCAGCAGCCTTCTGAAGCACGTGGAAGGTGGAATCGACATCGCGATTCACGCTGCCGGCATCTTGCATGAGAACGGACTGCAGCCGGAAAAATCGCTGGCCGACTGCAGCGTGCCAAACCTGTTGCGCATGTTCGCGGTCAACAGCATAGGGCCGTTGATGGTCGCCCGCGCCCTGCTGGAGACAGCTGACCGGCAGCGGCGCTTCACTTTTGCCGCCCTCTCGGCCATGGTCGGCAGCATCAGTGACAATCGCCTGGGTGGCTGGTACGGCTACCGGGCGTCCAAGGCCGCACTCAACCAGCTGATCAAAACGCTGTCCATCGAATGCCGGGTCAAGCATCCACAGGCCAGCATCCTGGCCATACACCCCGGCACCACGGATACCGGCCTGTCACGGCCATTCCAGCGCAATGTCAAACCCGGCCGGCTCTACACGCCGCGACAGACAGCGGACCGAATAATAGGGGTCATTCAAAACACCGGCCCCGCGGACAGCGGCCGATTCCTGAACTGGGACGGCAGCGAGATTCCCTGGTAACCGGCGAAACTTACTCCTCGTCCCGGCCCAGGCCGCACTTCCAGCAGCGGCTGAATTGGCCTTCCACGTCGATACCGCATTCGGGGCATACCCAGTCGCCCGCCTCGTTGTCCCGGGGCAGATCCAATTGCAGCAGTTCGATCGCCCGATCGACATCGCGCTCGCGCAAGACATACAGCTGGGGAACGACTTCGACGAACGGCACCTCGCCCATCACCGACGAGCCATACTGGTTGCGGATGAAGGTCCCTATTCCATGCGATTCCAGCAGCGACTGCATTTGCCCGACCCGGCTGAAATCGAAGTTCTCGTAGACCTTGATCACTCAGATTCCGTTGGCGCTTCGTCACCACCCGGCGCATCCGCAGGCCGGAATTCAAGTGAAACCGAATTGATGCAATAACGCATTCCGGTTGGTGGCGGGCCGTCCGGAAAGATATGGCCGAGGTGCGCGTCGCAGTTTCTGCATAAGAGCTCGATACGGGTCATGCCGTGGGCGAAATCGGGGCGCTGCACGATGTTGGCTTCATCGAGTTCCGAGTGAAAACTCGGCCAGCCGCAGCCGGCATTGAATTTGCTCTCCGAGTCGAACAGGGCGTGGCCGCAGCCCGCGCAATGATACACACCGGCCTCCCAGGACTGGTCGTAGGCACCGCTGAACGGCGCCTCGGTTCCGGCCTGGCGCATGACCCGGTATTGCTCCGGGGTCAGTTCCGCTTTCCATTCCGCATCGGACTTGCTAGTTTTCGTGATGTCTTTCGCCATTGAGCGATCTTACCCAAATCTGCACAGACTGACTATTGGATGAAAAAACCTGCCCTCCTCCGCACCGCCCTCGCGTTAGCGTTGCTGCTCCCACTTATCCAGGTCGCAGCTTGCGCGGGACCGGGTTATTACGCCCAGGCGATCTCGGGTCATCTGGGCCTGATGCGAGGCCGGCAAGAGATCTCGAAAATCCTGGCGGCCGGCGACAGCGCTCCCGAACTGACCCACAAACTCGAACTGGCGATCGAAATTCGCGAGTTCGCGACCGCGCAGCTGGGCCTGCCCGACAACGGCAGCTATACCCATTTTGTGCGCACCGGGCGCGCGGCGGTGACCTGGAACGTCGTGGCCACGCCCGAGCTGTCGCTGGAGCCGCGTCGCTGGTGCTTCCTGGTGGCTGGCTGTGTGCCTTACCGTGGCTATTTTGAGCAGGAAGCCGCCACCCGGTTCGCGGGCCGCCTGGCAACCGACGGCCTCGACGTCGCGGTATCGCCGGCAGTCGCCTACTCGACACTCGGATGGTTCGAGGACCCCTTGCTCGACACGATGCTTCGCTACCGCGACGAGCGACTCGCAGCGGTCATGTTTCACGAACTGGCGCACCAGCAGCTGTACCTGCGGGGCGATACGGTTTTCAACGAGAGTTACGCCAGCTTTGTCGAGGAAATCGGAGTAACGCTGTGGCTCCGGTTGTCGGGTCGCGAGAGTCAGCTGTCGGGGTGGCGGGATCAACAACAGGCAGCAACGCAGTTCGATGCGCTGCTCCTGCGAGCCAGGGTCAGCTTGTCTGAACTCTACGCCGGGAACGCGGAGGATGACGGAAAGCGCCAATCGAAGGCGGCCATCTTCGACCAGCTGCAAGTGGATTACCGGGACCTGGTTCGAGAATCCTGGCAGGGACGTGATTTCTTTGGCGGGTGGTTTGCCAGCGAGCTCAACAATGCGCGGCTGGCCCTGTTTAACAGCTACCGGGGCGGCATCTGCGCATTTTCGGCCCTGTACCGGGACTCGGCAAAGGATATGAAGCGGTTTCACGCCCGGGCTGCCGCGCAGGCCGGCTTGGCGGCCGACGCAAGACGCGCCTGGCTCGAACAGCCCTGCCCGCCCGTTGCGTCGCAGGTCGATCTATGACACCGTTACCGGCATAAGAATGGCCTACGACTGACGGCTCAAGGATCCTTGGCATTGCCTTCTGAATCATATGGCGGATTTGCGGCTGTGGTGGTCGTATTGTGCGGGCTGTGCCTCGGCGTTCCCTCGGTCCATGCCCAAGATTCTGCGCCGCAGTCCGAAATGGACGCGCAATCGGCATGCCCCGATCTCACGCTCGGCCCAGCGATAGCACAGACCCCAGACCGCAGCCGAGCTCCGATCGTCATCTATGCCAAGGAACTCGATGCCGGCAAGGAGACGCTGGGCGAAGCGCGCGGCGACGTGGAACTGTTCCGCGCGGACCAGCACATCAAGACCGACCGCATCCTCTACGACCCAGCCACCGAAGTGGTCACCGTTCCCGGCAGGATTGACTACCAGGATCAGCAGGTCTGGTTCCGGGGCCAGCAGGCAAGTTATTCCTTCCTCGAGGAATCCGGTTGGTTCTCCGGGATCGACTACGGCCTCACGGGTTCCGTCGCCAATGGCAGCGCCGAGCGCGCCGAGCTGGCGGGCGGGAACACATCCATCCTGCATCGGCTCGATTACACGACCTGCCCAAGCGACAAGCCGGACTGGCAGCTGTTCGCCCGCGAGCTGGAACTGCGCCATGACGAAGGCATGGGCAAGGCGCGCGGGGCGAAATTGACTTTCAAGGGCGTGCCCATCCTGTACGCCCCGTACTTTTCGTTTCCGATCGACGACCGGCGCAAAAGCGGGTTTCTTTACCCGAGCGTGGGGCACGCCAACGATACCGGTTTCGAAATCGGCGCGCCCTGGTACTGGAACATCGCGCCGAACCACGATGCCGTTATCGAACCGCGCTATTTCACCGAGCGGGGCTTCATGCTGTCCGGCGATTACCGTTTCCTGACGCGGCGCACGAGTGGTGAATTCGACATGGATTACCTGCGCAACGACAGGAAGACGGACGAGGAGCGCTACCGGTACCTGTTCAAGCACTTCTCTTCACCACGGCAGCGCTGGCGCACCAGCCTGGTCGTCGACCGCGTGAGCGACGACCGTTACTATCAGGACTTCGGCACCAGCCTGGGCCAGACTTCCAAGCAATTTCTGCGCAGCAGCGCGGAGCTGAGGGGGGTCGGGCCTTACTGGAACCTGATGCTGACTGCGGACGATTTCCAGGTCATCGACGAGTCGGTGCTGCCCGCCAACGAGCCTTACCGGCGCGTGCCGCGCGTTTTGTTCTGGCTGGACCGGCCGCTCACCGACAGCGGCCTGTCGCTGGCGCTGGATTCCGAGGTCGTCTATTTCGATCGGGACGCAGGAACAATCGGCGCCCGTGCGGACCTCTACCCCAACATCTATTGGGATATGCGGAAACACTGGGGCTTCCTGAAACCCGCCGTCGGCTATCGCTACACGGCCTACGACCTCGATCTGCGGGGATCGCCGGGCAATGACAACCCATCCACCGGGACCATGATCGCCAGCATGGACGC
This sequence comes from Lysobacterales bacterium, assembly GCA_026193295.1. Taxonomy (GTDB): domain Bacteria; phylum Pseudomonadota; class Gammaproteobacteria; order Xanthomonadales; family SZUA-36; genus CALKKN01. The sequence continues at coordinate 7,196 of JAPHSB010000287.1, read as the reverse complement.
CGGCCTGATATTCGACCGGCGGGCGGCCAATGGCGACCTGCAAACCCTCGAGCCCCGTGTTTTTTACCTTCACGTGCCCCGCGAAGATCAGGATGATCAGCCGCTGTTCGACACCGGTGACTTCACCTTCGGTTTCAGCCAGCTGTTCAACACCAATCGCTTTTCGGGCGGCGACCGCCAGGGTGATGCCAACCAGCTGTCGATGGCGGTTTCGACGCGCCGCTTCGATGGTCCGAGCGGCCAGGTCCTGTGGAGCCTCAGCTTCGGGCAGATCTTTTACTTCAGTCCGCGCGAAGTGCAGCTCGACGGCGCGCCGGTGATGGACGAGGATCTCGCTCCGTTCCTCGCCGAATACCGCTGGCGACCGTTCTCCCGCCTGAGCGCCGCGGCAGCCGCGCAGTACAACTGGCAGGACAACGAACTGGATTTGGGCATGTTCGGAATCGAGTATCGGGGTGATGAGGGCCGCCGCGCTGCGTTCGAATACCGCTACCGGCGCGACCGGGTCGACCAGTTTGATATCCGGGTTTTTTGGCCGATCACGTCCAGTTGGCGCGCCCTCTCGCGAATCAATTACTCGTTCGCCGACAGTGACATGCTTGAGTTCCAGGCCGGCGTTGAATACGAGAGCTGCTGCTGGGCCGTGCGCACGGTGGTGCGGCGGTATCTCAGAAATCGCGACGGCGATTACCGCGACGCAATCTACCTCGAATTCAACCTCAAAGGCCTGGCCAGCATCGGCACCAGCGGACGGGAACTGTTTGCCGATTGAACACTCCTAATGAGTTACAATAGGCGCTTGCCCTGCGTGGACACGCCCGGTGCTTACTCGCACCGGCGCGCCAGTGAGCAAGCCTGAAAGCCCGGTATTTTTCGGAGATTTATCCAAATGTTCAAGATCGACCGACTGCGGATTGCCATTCCAGCCGTTATTGCCCTGGCGGTGATGGCGCCGCTTCCGGCCAGCGCTCAGAGCAGGCCAACAACCCCGATTGACTCGATCGTGGCGCTGGTGGACGAGGATGTCATTCTGCGCAGCGAACTGGACGTCGCCGTGGCGGGAATCGTCGAACGCGTGCGCGCCAGCGGCGAAGCCATGCCACCGATGCACTTGCTCGAACGGCAGGTGCTGGAACGGTTGATCATTCGTGAATTGCAGGTCCAGCGCGCATTGCAGACCGGCATCCGGGTCAGCGACGCTGATGTCGACCAGGCGCTGACGTCCCTGGCTTCGCAGAACAAGATGACCGTGCAGCAGTTACGGCAGGTTATCGAAGCCGACGGCGAGGATTTCGCCGAGTTTCGGCGCAATGTTGGCGAGGAGATCATGGGCGAGCGCTTGCGCCAGCGCATCGTCAACAGCATGGACCCCATTACCGACACTGAAATCGATATCCTGCTGGCCTCCGAAGACCTCAGCGGGGGCGAATACAACGTATCCCACATCCTGATTGCCTTGCCGGAAGGTTCAACTCCGCAGCAAATCGCCGCGACCCAGGCCGAGGCCGACGATATCTACCAGCGCTTGGAAGACGGCCTCGATTTTGCCTCCGCGGCCATCAGCTATTCGGACAGCCAGGAAGCACTGGAGGGCGGCCTGGTCGGCTGGCGCGACCTCAACAGCGTGCCGGCCTTTTTCGCCGATGCGGTGCGTGAACTCAAGCCAAGCCAGATCACGCCGCCAATTCGCAGTCCCGCGGGTTTTCACATCATCCGCGTTAACGATTACCGGGAACAACGGCAGGTGATGGTGAAGGAATACCACGCGCGGCATATCATGGTCGAGATCAACGAACTGGTCACGCCGCGGCTGGCCATGGACCAGATCATTGAAGTCAAGCAGAAGCTGGATGCCGGCGAAGACTTTGCCGAACTGGCGCGCGAGTACTCCGACGATACGACCAGCGCCAATCTTGGCGGCGACATGGGCTGGTTCCCTCCCGAGGCTTACGGTGACCGGGTCTACCAAACCTTGCTGGCTCTGCAGCCGGGGCAAATCAGCGAACCATTTCAGACCATGGGCGGCTGGCACGTCATGCAGTTTCTGGAAGCGCGGGAAACTGATCGCACCGAGGAGGCCATCCGGGCCGAGGCTCGCAACAAGATCCGCATGCAACGGTCCGACCAGGAAATCGAATCCATGCTGCGCCAGTTTCGGGATGAGGCTTTCGTCGAAATCCGCCTGCCCGACCAGCAAGGTTCCGGCTGAGCGCCGGGTCGTGGCGAACCCGGTCCTGGCCGTAACGCCCGGGGAACCGGCCGGCATTGGTCCCGAAATCCTGCTGAAGTTCTGCCGTGAGCATCCCGAGTTCCGCGTTCTGGCCGTAGCCGATCCCGCGCTGCTGCGCCAGACTGCCGGCCGCCTGGGTTATGAGCCGCAGATCAGGAACTGGGAGCCCGGCACCGAAGTTTGCAGCGGCGAGTTGGCCTGCTGTCCCATCGAGCTGCGCAAGCCGGCCATGCCGGGCAAGCTGGAACCCGCCAACGCGAGCTATGTGCTGGAGACCATCGCCCGAGCCGTCGAACTCGTGCAGCAGGGTCACGCCGCGGCGTTGGTCACCGGGCCGATCCACAAAGGGATCATCAACGACTCGGGTCGGGCGTTCAGCGGCCATACCGAATATCTGGCCGAGTTGAGCGGTGTTTCCCGGGTGGTCATGATGTTGGCCGCGCCCGGCCTGCGAGTGGCGCTGGTTACCACGCATCTGCCGCTCCGTGAGGTCGCCGACGCCATTACCCCGCAGACGCTGGAAGCCGTGATCCGCATCACCTGGTCCGCGCTGCGCGAACAATTCGCCATCGCCCGGCCGCGGCTCCAGGTGCTGGGCCTCAATCCGCATGCGGGCGAAGGCGGACACCTCGGCAGGGAGGAGATCGAGGTGATCGGGCCGGTCCTCGAGCGACTGCGCGCCGAAGGCCTGGAGCTGGATGGCCCGGTGCCTGCCGACACGGCGTTCAACCCGCCGCGCCTGCAACATTGTGACGCCGTCGTGGCCATGTATCACGACCAGGGACTGCCCGTGCTGAAACACTATGGATTTGGCCAGTCGGTCAACATCACGCTGGGACTGCCGTTCATTCGAACATCGGTCGACCATGGCACGGCGCTTGACCTCGCAGGCAGCGGGCGCGCCGATGCCGGCAGCCTCCATGCTGCCGCGCTCACGGCCCAGTCGATGGCTGCCCAGCGGGCCGCCACGCCCAGCTGACAGCGCGATCACCCATGCAGCACAGGCCGCGCAAGCGTTTTGGCCAGAACTTTTTGGCCGACCAGCAGATCATCGAGCGGATCGTGAATGTGATCGCGCCCGGCGTGGGCCAAGTCATTGTCGAGATCGGCCCGGGCGAAGCTGCACTGACGACGCTGCTGGCGGCGTCCGGTGCTGAACTGCACTTACTGGAAATCGACCGTGATCTCGGCGCCAGCCTGGAGCAGCGGTTTGCCCTCGCGCCCAACGTGCACCTGCATCGCGGTGACGCATTGCAGATGGATTTGTCCGCGCTCACTTCCGGTCAGCGCTTCAGGCTGGTCGGCAACCTGCCCTACAATATTTCGACCCCACTACTGTTCCACGCCTTGCGCTGGAGCGACCTCATCGTCGACATGCACTTCATGCTGCAGCAGGAAGTCGTGAACCGGATGGCCGCGCAGCCCGGCGGCAAAGCCTGGGGGCGACTGTCCATCATGTGCCAGTATCGCTGTACGGTCACACCGCTGTTCACGGTGCCGCCCGAAGCCTTTCGGCCCGCCCCGAAGGTACAGTCGGCCATCGTCCGCCTGGTGCCCCACCCCAAGCCGCCGGTGCATATCACGGACATGGCGCGGTTCGAGCGCCTGGTTGCGCAGGCCTTTTCCATGCGACGCAAAACCCTGCGCAACTGTCTGCGCGGCCTGCTGGACGCAGACGCCATCGCCGCTGCCGGGATCGATCCCGGGCTGCGCCCGGAAGCTCTCGATTTGTCCCAGTTCGCAGCCCTCGCCGAGCGCATGAACGCTGACTGACTCCGAAAGTCACGACAACGCCACCGGAATCTCGTAACATTCCGGCCCGATGGCTACCTATATTGTCGGCGACATCCAGGGCTGCTACGACGCGCTGCAGCGCCTGCTCGAGAAAATCGGCTTCGACCCCGCCGCCGACCGGCTGTGGTGTCCCGGCGACCTGGTCAACCGCGGCAAGCAATCACTCGAGACGCTGCGCCTGCTCGAAGGACTGGGCGAGCGCTTCACCATGACAATCGGCAACCACGACCTTTACCTGTTGCGGGAACACTGGCGCTTTCCGGACGGCGGCTCGGCCAATCACGAAATTGACGTGATCCTGCACGCATCCGACCGGGAGCGGCTACTGGGCTGGCTGCAAAACCAGCCGCTGGCACACTGGGCTCCCGAGCACCAGCTGCTGATGGTTCACGCCGGGGTGATTCCGCAGTGGAGCGTTGAACAGACACTGTCTTGCGCCGCCGAAATTGAAGCGATTCTGCGCTCGAATAAAGCCGGCAAATTCTTTGCCAAGATGAGCAAGAACTGGGTCCGGCGCTGGGACGAGGAACTCACGGGCTGGAAGCGATTGCGCCTGATCAGCAATATACTGACCCAGCTCCGCTTCTGTGACGAGAACGGCAAGATCCTCGCCAGCGCCAGCGGCCCACCCGGCTCCCAACCGATGCCTTACAAACCCTGGTTCAAACACAAGCATCGCCAGACGCGCAACGTGACCGTCGCCTTCGGGCACTGGGCAGCGCTGGGTCTGTACCTGCGGAAGAGAGTGTTGTGCCTGGACTCCGGCTGCGTCTGGGGCGGACGCCTGAGCGCGATCAGGCTGGAGGACCGCCAGGTGTTCCAGGTGCCGGGGAAGTTTCATCCACGACAGGTTGCCTGGTCAGCTCAATGACCTCGTAATCGAAGGCGTTTTGCTCATCGGCCTGTTCCATGCGGACCGCAAGCCGGCGCCAGGTGCGTTCGTCCCATTCCGGAAACCAGGTGTCCGCAGCCGGCTCGCAGTGCACCAGGGTCAGGATCATGCGATCGGCGTGTGAGATTGCCTCGCGGTACAACTGACCGCCGCCGATGATCATCACTTCGGCCCCGACAGCGCGCGCGATGGCCCGATCCAGCGAATGCACCACATCGCAGCCATCCGCGCGGAACCCAGGATCGCGCGTGATCACCAGGTTCTGCCGGCCCGGCAGAGCCCGCCCGATCGATTGCCAGGTGCGGCGGCCCATGACGATGGGCTTGCCCATCGTGGCTTCCTTGAAATGACGCAGTTCGCGAGGCAGGTGCCAGGGCAACTGGCCGTTCATCCCGATGGCGCGGTTGCGGCCCATGGCAGCGATGATCGTGATGACCTTTCCGCGCAGCATGACCGCGCGGCTCAGACCGCGATCGGCGCCCGGATCGCCGGGTGGCACTGGTAGTTCTGCAGTTCGAAATCTTCGTAGTGAAAGGCAAACAGATCCCGCACCCCGGGATTGATCTGCATCCGCGGCAGGGGAAACGGCGTGCGGCTCAGCTGGGTCTCGACCTGTTCCAGGTGATTGAGGTAGATGTGCACGTCGCCAAAGGTGTGCACGAAATCCCCGGGCTCCAGCCCGACGACCTGGGCCACCATCATCGTCAACAGCGCATAGGAGGCGATGTTGAAGGGCACGCCGAGAAACACATCGGCGCTGCGCTGATACAACTGGCAGCTGAGCCGGCCGTCGGCGACGTTGAACTGGAACATCGTGTGACAGGGCGGCAGCGCCTGCCGACCGCGTGCGGCGTTCTCCCGCGGGCTGAGCGACTCGTCCGGCAGCAGCGCCGGGTTCCAGGCCGAGACAATGTGCCGGCGGGAGTCGGGGCGTTCCCGGATATCAGCCAGCAGCTGTGCCATCTGGTCGATGCGGCGGCCATCCGGCGCGATCCAGTTGCGCCATTGCGCGCCATAGACGGGGCCAAGCTCGCCCTCCGCCGTGGCCCACTCGTTCCAGATGTTCACGCCGTGCTCCTTGAGATAGCGGATGTTGGTGTCGCCGTTGAGGAACCACAGCAGCTCGTGAATGATCGACTTGAAATGCAGCTTCTTCGTCGTGACGGCAGGGAAGCCGTCCGCCAGGTCAAAGCGCATCTGGTAACCAAACAGGCTGATGGTGCCGGTGCCCGTCCGGTCGGACTTGCGGCTGCCGTTGTCCAGGATGTTCTGCAGGAGATCGAGATAGGTCTGCATCTGTTTACCCGCGCCGATAGGCGATGATCATGATCAGGATACCCGCCAGCACCATCGGCAGCGACAGGACCATGCCCATGGTCAGCCACTGCCCGGCAACGAAACCGATGTGTCCGTCAGGTTCGCGGAAGAATTCTGCCACAAAGCGAAAACACCCGTAGCCTGCGAGGAACAGGCCGGAGACGGCACCGGTGGGGCGCGGGAGCCGCGAATACACCGCCAGCACGACGAACAGCGCTAGCCCTTCGCCCAGCGCCTGGTAGAGCTGGCTGGGGTGGCGCGCGAGGTGATCCAGTGCGCCGCTTTCCCAGGCCAGGCGCAATTCGGCCGATTGCCAGCCACCGGGTTGCACGGCGTTGGCGAATATCATCGCCCAGGGTACGTCGCTGAGCCGGCCCCACAATTCCCCGCCGATGAAGTTGCCGATGCGGCCCAAACCAAGTCCGACCGGCACCAGGGGTGCCACGAAATCGGCGACCTGCCAGAAGCCGCGGTCACTGCGCCGGCCGACCCACCACATGGCGACGATGACGCCGAGCAAGCCGCCATGGAAAGACATGCCGCCCTGCGTGATCTTGAACAGGAACCAGGGGTCGCGCAAAAAACTGTCCAGGCCGTAAAACAACACATAACCGATGCGCCCGCCTGCGACCACGCCCAGCATGCCGTAGAAGAGCAGGTCTCCCACTGCTTCGGGCGTCCAGCCCCACCAGGTCCGGTTGCGGGCCACCCAGCTGCCGCCGGCCCAGAAAAAAAGGAACGCCAACAGGTACATGATCCCGTACCAGTGCACGTCGAACGGACCCAGTGAAAAAGCCACCGGATCGAAAGCGATGAAAGGGTAGTGGGAACGACTCACGAAACGGTTAAAATCCATTTTCCGGGCAGGCTGTGGCAGCATATGCCAGCCACCCGTGGGCCGCAAGTTGCGGCCAGGCCCGAATGAGAGTCCCCCATGAACCGACTGCACAAAGAACCCAGCCT